>JAYTFQ010000581.1:0-3487 GCA_043734225.1 Anaerolineales bacterium
CTGTACGACCCAACCGAAGGCCAGATCTTGCTGGATGGCGTGGACCTGCGCGATTTTGACCTGGTGGACCTTCACCAGCGAATTGGGGTCATCTTCCAGGATTTTGTGCGCTATCACCTGGCGGCTTCAGAAAATGTTGGCTTCGGGCAGATTGACCAACTGGCCGACAAGGCCCGCATCGAAGGCGCGGCCCGCAAGAGCGGGGCAGATGCCGTGATCCGGGGTTTGCCGGATGGTTATGAGACCACCCTGGGGCGCTGGTTTGACAAAGGCCGCGAGCTATCAGGCGGCGAGTGGCAAAAGGTGGCGCTGGCGCGGGCGTTTATGCGGGCGTGCGAAGTGATTGTGCTGGACGAGCCGACAGCAGCGTTGGACGCCGAAAACGAGCTGCGCGTCTTTCAGCAGTTCCGCGAGTTGACGGTCGACAAGATCGCGGTGCTCATCAGCCACCGGTTCTCCACGGTGCGGATGGCGGACCGGATCTTTGTGATCGAGGATGGGCACATTTCCGAGGCGGGCACGCATGCCGATTTGCTGCAGCTGGGCGCAACGTACGCCAGGTTGTTCACACTGCAGGCAGAGTCGTATCGGTAGGGTTGCAAGAAAAGGGCGGACACACAGGTCCGCCCCAACGGGCGGGCGCACACGCAGGTCCGCCCCAACATCAAGCGGTTTCGACCAGCCGGGCGTTGGTTAGCGCGCGAAGGTCAGCGGGGGCGAGGCGGAGGTTGGCGCCGCGCTGGCCGGCGCTGATGTGGATGTACGGCAGCTCGGCCCCACCGCGCTCCAGGCAAATTTCAAAGCCGCGATTGAGCAGCGCCAGGGCGGAGATGCCGCCGACCTGCAGGCCGGTCAGGTCTTCCGCCTCGCTCTGTGATGCCATCTTGAGCTTCTTTTCCCCCAGCGAGGCGGCCAAGGATTTAAGATTGAGCTCGCGGCCGGCGGGCGTCATCACTAACAGTGGTTTCTTACCCTTCGTTTCGCGTAAAATCACCAGAGTCTTGTAGACGAGGTTGGGCGCCACACCCAGCAGCTCGGCGGTGTCCTCGGCGGAATGTTTTTCCGGCGGGAATTCGAACAGCTCATAGGCAATTTTGTGGGCATCCAGCAGGCGAGTGACGTTGTTTTTCAGGGGCATGGCCGAATTGTGCCTTATAATCCGAAGCGGGAATATGGCCGCTTATCGTAAGCGTCGGGCGCCGAGTCAGGTTGGGCTGGCGCCTATTTTATTACTGTTGCTGCTGGCGCTGCCAGCCGCGGCGCCGGCCAGCGCTGCCGGTGGGCCGCCGGCTGCGGCGACGCGCGAACATGACTCGGGCGCCGACGATGGCGGGCCGGGCGTCGTCTACATCGTCCATCCGGGCGATACACTGACCAGCATCGCCCGGCATTTTGGCACGCGCGTGGCCGCCCTGCAACAGGCCAATCGAATGGGCGATAACACACTGATCCTGATCGGCCAGCGACTGAGCGTGCCGGTCGTTCCACCCGCGCCGGCGGCCGTTAACCCGCCGAACCCGCGCCGCGGACTGGCCATGGCCGTGCTCAAGAGTGAAGACATGCTCCAACTGGGCACCGCCTGGTATTACACCTGGCAATGGTGCGCGGCGCCAGGCTGCGTGCCGATGGTGTACCAGATGGAGGCGCCGCCGGACTGTGCTCCAGTCATCCTGGTGGGCAACGAGCCGAATGCGATCCAACCCTCAGGCTGGCCGGTGAGCCCGACGCTGGCCGCGGAACGGGTGCGGGCCATCGAAGCGCAATGCCCGGAGGCGCAATTGGTGGTGGGCAATGTGGCGGCGGATGATTGGAGCCGCGTGGGCGGCTGGGGCGATGGCCGCGACTGGCTGGCGGCCTTTCTGCAAGCGTATGCGCTTTACGCCCGCCGCGATTTTCATCAGACGCTGGGCGTGCACTGCTATAGCCAGGCCGACGCGGCTTATTGCCTGGGGCGGCTGGCCGAGCTGCGGGGGGTGTATCGCGGCCCGATGTGGGTGACCGAGTTTGGTGTCCTGAGCGGCAGCGCGGGTGAATTTTTGCGGCTGCTGACGTATGTCGCGGGGCATTTCGAGCGTTTTGCCGCCTACACCAACCGCCAGCCGCATACCGGGCAGGGCTGGGAGCTGAGCACCGGCGTGGAAATGGTAAATGGCAACGGCAGCCTGACGCCGGTGGGCGACGCCTATGCGCTCTGGCCCAGGGTCAGCGGGCTACAGGTGCGCTAGGAAAGTCAACGCGCGCCAGTAGACTCGCTGCACAAAGCCGGGCCAATCCGAGGATGGCAGCGGCGATGGGTAACGCGTGGCGGTGGGCTCGTCCCAGCGATTGCCCGAGCCGGCAGTTGACCAGAGCAGGTCGCGGCCTTTGAAACCCGAGCTGATGACTTCCGGATCGGGGCTATAGCCGTTATGGTCGAAGGTATTGGCGTGGATCCAGTTATTCTCCGGCACGGTGGGAACATCCCAAACGCGAATGTTGGGGAAGAACTTGGGGAAATCGGTCAGGGCGACCAGGCCAACGGCAAAGGACTTGTTGCCGCGGAACGTATTGGCGGTGACCTCGGTGGAGTCGGCCGAGATGATCAGCAGGCCGGCGCCGGCCGGCACGACTCGCACGATCATTTCTGGGCGGGCGGCATTGGCGAGGTTGTTGTTCTCGATGCGGTTGTTGGCAATGCGCGTGTGACTGCCTTCCGTGGCGGTTTTGCCGGGCAGCAAAAATACCAGCATGCCGCCGGTGTTGTCGTGGGCGTAGTTATTCTCGACCACGGCGTCAACGGAGTTTTCGATTTCAAAGCCCGAGACGTTGGCGTAGGCTTCGCTGTTGGTGATGGTGATGCCGCGCGACTGGCCGACGTAAATGCCAGTGTTGAGCACGCCGCTGGACACGCAATTTTCGATCAGGACATCGCTGGACAGGATGGGGAACAGGCCGTAGTCACCAGTCTTGTCGGTAATCAAGTCGCGGAGAATGGGGCCGGTGACGCCCTGGACGGTGACGCCGTTGGAAGTGTAATTCACGACGCGAAACCCTCTGACGGAGAAGTAATTGCCGATGGATAGGATGCCATTGGCCATCTGGACCTGACCGTCCAAGATCGGCCGCTGATCGCCCTGGACTACGCCTTGCAGCGTCAGGCTGGGCGTCTGCACCTGAACTTGCTCATGGTAAATGCCGGGCATGACCTGGATGGTGTCACCGGGGGCGGCGCTGTCAACGGCGGACTGGATAGACTGGCCCGGCTTGACCACCACGGTTTTGCCGGTACCACGCATGTCGGGGGTGGTGGGCGCGGTTTGGGCGCCCGCGTGCCCGCCGGTTCCGGTCTGGGGCACGTCGGGTGATATGGGCCAAAGACCCAGTAGCAGAATGCCAATGACGAGCAGGGCGATAACCAGACCGGCAGTTACAAGCAGCCAACGTTTCATGGCAGATCCTCGATTGAGAGGTGTGGGGCGTGATCGTGAGGCAGTAGACTAGCACAGAC
>JAYTFQ010000582.1:0-5072 GCA_043734225.1 Anaerolineales bacterium
GTGGTGGTGTTCTGCATTTCGTGGGTGGGCACTTCGGCCGTGGCCAGGCTGGCGGCCGGGTCGGCCCAGGCGGCTTGCAGCGCGGCGTCAGTGTGGTAGCGCTCGGTCAGCCAGCCGCGGAAGTGTCGGCGCATGGCCGGGCCGAAATCATTGCTGGGCAGCAACATGCACGAGGTGTCTTTGATCCACTCGCCCGAAGACCCGGCCCCCACCTGGAAGGCCAGGATGCGGTCGTACATGCCGATCTCATGCAAGTGGGCGATGAAAGCCCGGATCAGGTCTGTCACCTGCTGCCGCCACACGGTGGAGGCGAAGGAGCTGAACACTCGCGTGCCGTCCGAGCGCACTTCCACCTCGTCCGGGTACGCTGTGTTGAACCAGTTGCTGGGCGGCCAACTGGTGTCGACCCCCATGCGCATCAGAAACTTGGCCTGTGGGTCCACATCAATGTAGCTTTGCAGTCGCTGGCCGACCAGCGTAAAGTCATATTGGCTGGGATTGCCGGGCCGCGGCCCCACCCATTCGTGGGTGAAGTTGTCGACCGAGTAGATGTGGACGCCGGCCTCGGAATATTTGCGCGCGAAGGGCTGGTTTTCCAGCAGCTTATCGGGCAGCATATAGCCGACCAGGTGGCAGCCAAAGAAGGCTGGCTCGTCGTCGATAAAGACCGTGGGCGTGCCGTTGTGGGGCTTCAATTGGACTTTCATTGGGTGCCTAAGCTAGTAAATCTCGTAGGCATCCGCCTGGGGTTGATAGCCAAAATCACGGATCGTGGCTGAAATATCCAGGCGCTTGAAACGGTTGTTGGAATTGCCATGCACGATGGCGAACTGGATGCCGGTGGCTTCCAGGCATTTCACCAGCAGTTGGTTCAAGTCATCCGCGGCCACGTAGGAATGTTTGTCGCGCTCGGAGGGCGCGGTGCCACGGTCCTTGGGCCAATAGGTGCCAATGCGCAGCGCCAGGCTGGGCAGCCCCTGGTGATAGGCAAAGTAGATGCCCATGGCCTCGCCGAAGCATTTGGTCACGCCATACAGGTTCTTGGGCCAGATGGGCATCTCAGGCGTAACGGCGATGTCGATGGAATAGCCCTCGATGGCGTGCAGGCTGCTGGCGAAGATAAAGCGCCGGCAGCCGGCCTCCTTGGCCGCGGTGTACATGTTGTAGGTGGTGATGATGTTGTTGGGCAACAACGAGCTGAATTCGGCGTCCGGGCGAGGGTCGGCCGCCAGGTGAATGACAGCCTCCATCCCCTGGCAAGCCTGCCGGCAGACGTCGAGGTCTTCCAAATGGGCCACGCTGGCTTCGCCTGGGAATGGCCCGTGCGCGGCTTCGTCCCACGGCGCCCGGTCCACTGAGCGGAAGGTGTAGCGGTCCGCGGTGGATTTGATGAAGTACGAGCCAATCCGGCCGCTGCCGCCGGTAACTAAAATCTTCTGAATGGGGGATTGCGCTGGTGCGTCCATGGTTTCCTCCGCCTTACCAGTCCGTCAGGCTGCCATCAGCTGGGTGATACCAGGCGCCACCCAGCTCCTCGTGATACTCGATGTTCTGCTGCGCCTCGCGCTCATTGATCTCGAACCCCAGGCCGGGCTGGGTGGGCAGCGCCACATGCCCCTCCACCACCTGCCACTCCGTTTGCAGCAGCCCGTTGCCCAGGCACACATCCACCTGCTCCTGGATGAGAAAGTTCGGGATGGCGGCATCGACCTGCATGCAGGCCGAAAAGGCGACTGGCCCAATGGCGCAGTGCGGCGCGATGTGCACGTAGTACACCTCGGCCATGTTCGCGATGCGCTTGAGCTCGCTGATGCCACCGGCGTGCGAGCCATCCGGCTGGAGATAGGCCGCGGCCTGTTTTTCCAATATCTCGCGAAACTCCCAGCGGCTGAGCAGCCGCTCGCCGGTGGCAATCGGGAACGAGACGTGGTCGGTCACCTGCTTGAGGGCGTCCACGTTTTCCTGCGGCACCGGCTCTTCCACGAACATCGGCCGCATGCCCTTCAGCTCGTGGCAGATCTCGATCGCCAGCGCCGGGGTCATCTTGGCGTGGAAGTCGAACGCCAGCTCAACCGTGTCGCCCACCCATTCGCGCATCAGGTAAGCGCGCTTCACAAAAGCGTCAATCACCGCCGGCGACTCGTGGCCGCGCCACTTGCCGCCCGGCCCGGATTTATAGGCCGTGTAGCCCATGGTTTGCAGCCGCTCCAGCCGCTGGCGGGCAGCGTCGAGCGTGGCCGGCTCCAGGTTGTCGATGCCCCAATGGGCGTACACCCGAATCCGGTCGCGCACCGCCCCGCCCAGCAACTTGTAGGTGGGCACGCCATAGAACTTTCCGGCAATGTCCCACAGCGCCTGGTCCAGCCCCGCCAGCGCGCTCATCACAACCGACCCGCCGCGGAAAAAGGCCGAGCGATAGATGAACTGCCAGTGCTTTTCGATCAGCAGCGGATCCTGGCCCATCAGATAGTCGGCCATTTCGTCCACGGCGGCGGCGGTGCTGCGCGGCTTGGCCTCCAGCGTGGTCTCACCCCAGCCCACCAGGCCCTGGTCGGTGCTCACCTTGACCAGCCGCGTGCGCGGGCGCGGGAAAAACTGTTCGATCTTCGTGATCTTCATGCATACTCCCAGTATGAATGTTCCAGAAATGGGGATGTACAGCGGCGTTCAAATGAACGCCCTGCACATCCCCATTTCTGGATAATCTCTGCTAGCAGTCTTTAGTGGCGTGGGATGAGCCGCAGGAAATTCTCCATAAAACAATCCATCTGTGCGCGCAGGATCTCATATCGGCTGGCAAAATGGGCCCGCAGCGCTCCCCGATCCGCTGGTCCCAGATAGGGCGCAGCGTCTATCCAATCATCCAGCAGCGCCGGGGTAACTTCCGGGTGGAATTGCAGGCCATACGCCCGCTGGCCATAGCGAAAAGCCTGGTTGGCGCAGCCGGCCGAACTGGCCAGCGCCAGCGCGCCCTTGGGTATGTCGAAAGTGTCGTCGTGCCAAACCACCCCTTCCACGGCCGGCAGCCCCGCAAATAATGGGTCGGCCCGGCCGGCGTCATTCAGTTGGATATCGGCAACGCCAATTTCTGGCGCGCCACCCAGCCGGACCACGGCGCCCAGCGCCTTGGCCAGCAATTGCCCGCCCAAGCACACGCCCAGCACCGCCTGCCCAGCCAGCGCCGCCCAGCGCAGCGCCTCGGTCTCCGCGGCCAGCCAGGGGTATTCTTCTTCCTGGTACACATTCATATCGCCGCCCATCGAGATGACAGCCTCATAGCCAGCCGGATCGACGGCTGCTTCTCCCTGGTACAGATGGCAGACGTCCATCATTACGCCGCGGCGCGCCAGCCCTTCTCCGATCAGCCCGGGCGTCTCTTTTTGCATGTGCTGGTAGATTAAAATGCGGCTTGTCACGCCATCACTCCCTGCCCCATTAATCACAAATACTCGTCACGGCGCAGCCGCGGTAATATGCCGGGCCGAATGAGTTGACGCGCAGCGGCCCGACGTGTGTCGGGCCGCTGCGCGTCAACTCATTCGGCCAAAATTTTCTGGCATAGCCCTGCTTTCAGTGTCGCTAGTTGCCTGCCGGCCACTGGTCGCAGGTCTTGTGGTAAACCGCGCCGCCGAAGTATTGCGCCCATTCTGCCAGCGACAGGTTGCGGGCCGCCTGCTGGCAGGCCTGCGCCGTCCAGGCCGATAAGTCAAGGTTCCACACATTGACCGTGCCGTCCGCGCCGCCGGAGGACAGCCAGTGGCCATCTGGGCTGAAGGCCACGCCTTTCACCGGGCCAGCATGGCCGCTGTATGGCCGGCCGATCAGGCTGCCGCTGGCCAGGTCCCACAGGATAACGGCTTTGTCGTCGCTGCCGGAGGCCAGCAGTTTCCCATCCGGGCTGAACGTCACGCTATTAATCGCCCGCACGTGCCCAAACAAATTCTGGATCGATTTGATGTTGCCAGCCGGCGATACGTCCCAAATGACAATCTTGCGGTCGCCGCCGGCTGAGGCCAACCGTTGGCTATCCGGGCTGAAGGCCAGCGTCAAAATGGCGCTGGAATGGGCCTGATCGACCGTCTGGCTCAACTTCGGCGGGTTGGCGCTCAGATCCCATAAATCCAGCGTGCCGGCGATCTTGCCACTATTGGATTCGTGCCGGCCCACCACCAGCCATTTTCCGTCAGGGCTCAACGCCAGGCTGTCCACCGGCGCCTGGTAACGGGCAATCGGGTCGCCCAGCGCCTGGCCGCTGGCCACATCCCAAATCACAATGGCATTGTCCAGGTTGGCCGCCACCAGCCGTTTGCTGTCCGCTGTGAAGGCCATGCCGCTGGCGCCGTTGGCGCTGCCATCCACGCGCTGCTTGATGACAGGCGGGTCGGCAGTCAGGTCCCACAGGAAAATCTCGCCCTGAGTGCAGACCGCACCTGAGCCCTGGGCGCAGCTATTCGAGGCCAGCCAGGCGCCGTCGGAACTAAAGACAATCGGCGCCACCGCCGCGGTGTGGCCGGCCAAGGTCTGGCTGGCCGGCGGTGTGGCGGTCAAGTCCCAGGTGACAATCTTGCCGTCACCGCTGGCGGCCAGGATCGGCTGCGGGGCGCCAGGCCGGAACCCTACGCTTAGCCCCAGGCCATTGCCGCCCGAGATCACCTGGCGCAGCGGCGAGCGCGCGATCACATCCCACAGTATCACCTGGTTATCGGCGCTGCCGGAGGCCAGGCGTTTGCCATCTGGGCTAAAGGCCAACGTGGTCACCCGGCCAGTGTGTCCGATCAGCGGCTGGCCCAGCAGGGCATGCGTGGCCACGTCCCACAACGCGATGGTGGTGTCCTCGCTGCCGGAGGCCAGACTCTTGCCGTCCGGGCTGAAGGCCAGGCTGTAGACCCCGGCGGTGTGCAGCGCCAGCGGATCGCCCGCTGCCTGGCGCTTGGCCACATCCCACAGCCAGACCTGGTTGTCGCCGCCGCCCGAAGCCATGAGGGTGCCATCCGGGCTAAAGGCCACGCTATACACCGCTTTCTTCTGGCTGGCCAACGGCGCGTCCAACTGCTGGCCGCTAGCCACATCCC
>JAYTFQ010000583.1:0-2008 GCA_043734225.1 Anaerolineales bacterium
TAAGGCCAAACACATGTGGCTTTAAGGGCAAACACAAGTGCCTTTAAGGCCAAACACATGTGGCGGCCAGTGTTATCATTCGTTGATACCGCCGGGCACGGGCGTGCCCACGGCTTGGAATGGCCAAAGGTATGGATGAACCCTAATGACGACTCATGTCGATCCCCGCATTGACAGCTATATCGATGGTCTGCCCGCCTGGCAGCAAGCCATCTGCCGCGAGGTGCGCAAATTGGTCCACGCCGCCGACCCGGCCGTGGTCGAAACGATCAAGCGCATCAACCGGCCCTACTTTGTGCTGGAGGGCAATATATGCGCCCTGCTGGCGGCGAAGGACCACGTTAATATATTTCTCTACGACGGCGCTATCGTCCCCGATCCGGAGGGCATCATCACCGCCGGGCACGACAACAAGACGGCCCGCACGGTGTCTGTCCGTCAGGGCGAAACGATCAATAAGCGCGCCTTGTCCGCCATGTTCAAGCAGATTATCGCCAACAACCGCGCCGGCGGCTGGCGCAAGCTGAAGCGCGCCAACTAGAGCACGCTCCGACTGCGTTTGCGGCGGCATCAGGCCGAAGGGAGTGCGCTCCAGGGACGCTGGCCGTGGATGCCTGCGTCGGGATCAAGGTGGCCCGGCGATTTCTCCGGCGCCCCGGCTGGCGAGGATGAGGGTGACCCCAAAAGAACGGCGCGCTCCACTATGGGCAGCGCGCCGCTCTTTTTGGGCGAACTTCTTGGTTGCCGTCGAAACCCGATGGGCGCCGCCCTGGCTCTACTAGGGCGATGCAAGCGAGGCCGCAAACCTCTCTAATTCAGAGTCGCCTCGCGCAGAAACGCTTTCACCACGTGCACCGGCACGGCGCCGCCGACTTCTGGGCCGGTCATGATGGTGTTGATCCCCAGCAGGCGGCCGGCCACATCCACCAGCGGCCCGCCGGAGTTGCCCGGCCTGAGAACCAAACTGACCATCAGCCACTCGCGGCCGCCCGGCTGCATTTCTTCCCCCTGCGGGTCGCCGCCCAGGCCGATGACCACGCCGGCCGTGGCGGCGCGGGCCACGCCCCACGGGTGGCCGACAGCGAAGACCAGCTCGCCGGCGCGCAACTGGAGCGGGTCGCCTAGCGACAGGGCGGTCAGGCCGCTAGCTTTCACTGACAGCAGTGCCAGGTCGCGCTGCGGATCGTGAGCCAGCACGCGGGCTGGCAAGCTGCGCCCATCGGGCAGCACCACGGTGGGCGAGGCGCGCTGCACCACGTGGGCGTTGGTGATAATCAGCCCCTCCGAGCTCCACACGGTGCCGGCGCCGACACCGCTCTGCCCATTGGTGATGCGCACCAGGCTGTCGCGCGTCTGGCGGACCACATCCGCCATTTCAGCATTGAGCGCTTGCAGAATGTTGGTCATGGCCGCACCTTAGCCGCGCTCGCCGATGGTGACATCGAGCTCGCGCACAGCGCCGGCCCGCACCACGCGCGCCGGCACGGGCTGGCCCACCTGGTCGCCGTCGAGCGCGGCTTGCAGCTCAGCCAGGCTGCGCACGGGCCGGCCGTTGAGCGTGACCAAAGTGTCGCCCTGGATTAGGCGGCTGTGCTCGGCCGGGCTCTTGGGCTCCACATGCGTCAGCAGCAGGCCGGTCTCCTGGCCCAGATGCTGGCGGACGGCCTCGGGCAGGGGCACTGGCTGGGCGGTGACGCCCAGGTAGCCGCGCCGCGCCGGCCGGCCGCTGAGCACCGCCTCGACCATACGCCGCACGGTGGGCGCGGGAATGGCCAGGTTCAGCCCCGCCACCAGCGAGGACGAATTCAGGCCGGCCACGCGCTGCTCGGCGTCGATGAGCGGCCCGCCGGAGAATCCGGGGTACATCACGGCGTCGGTCTGCAAATAGTGGTCGATTTGGCCGCCGTTGGGGGTGGTCCAGGGCTCGTCCAGCGCGCTAATGATGCCGAGCGTGGCCAGCAGCCTGTCGCTCGGACGGCCGAGGGCCAGCACAAGTCCGCCGACGGCC
>JAYTFQ010000584.1:0-4429 GCA_043734225.1 Anaerolineales bacterium
GAGCGGAATCGGGTGCAGGCCAAGATCGTCTGGACGTTCCGGGTGGCCGACGCCCGGAGGAAGCTGGGCTTCCTCTACCCAAAGGAACTCGTGCGGTGACACACTAGGACGTCTTTGTACTCCGACTCTACGTCATGAGAAAAGGTCCCGCACGTGTTTGGCGGCCAGAAACCCCTGACGCAACTTGTCGTCCTGAAGGGCATCGGCCAAGGACTGGACGACAGCCCGCGAGCGGCCGAGAAACTCCGCGCTGGCGGAGTCGTCCTTCTGGCGCCGGGCCAGCTCCGCGGCAGCCTTCAGGATCTTCCACTCGATGGTCGGACACGCATGGCCTTGGAGGACACCCAAAGCGGTCGCATAGCTGCGCTGACCGTCCTCGACACGTTCTTCCAGGGACGCGATGTCCCCCAGCAGCTTGTGGGCCCAGGCCAGATGCTTGCGGGATAGCGTCGTTTCCGCCCCTTCCAGCGTGGCGACCGCGTGGGAAGCTGCCGCTTTCAGGTCGCCTCGGGTGATCCAATAGCTCGCCAGCTCGGCCTGCAATCGCAGGTTGTACCGCCAGCGGAACCAAACATCTTGATCGTAGAGGCGCGTGGCTGCCTGAAGGTGCTCGAAGGCACGCGCGGGCTCGCCCAGGACCAGGTAGTCGCGGCCCAGATTGACAAGGGCGTTGGCTTCGGCTTCGGCGCTGCCGAATTCCTTTCCTTGTCGAGCACTGGCGGCGTCCAGGCGCAGCGCGGTTTCCAGGTCGTGCAGCTCCCGATGAAGCCAGCCCAGCGTATTGGGCAGACGGGGGAGCCAAAAGCGATCGCCATTGAGTTCGGCCAGCTGCATGCCCTCGCGAAGCACGGCCAGGGCTTCCGTGAAACGCCCCTGGTTGCCCAGGGCCATGCCGCCAAGAAAACGGGTATAGATCAAATGAAAGCCAGCGCCCAGATCACGGGCCTTGTCGTGCGCCCAGCGCAAAGCGTGCTCGGCTTCCTGGTATTCCAGTTGGTGGGTGAACAGTTCGCCGCGAAGACAGACGGCATCTACAGCGGACAGAGGCTCGCCCTCCGCTTTCAAGACCGGGATGGCCCGATCATAATAGCAGGCGGCAGCAGCCAGATCCCCGGTGCCGGAGTGGTGCATGCCAAGAACCACCTCTGCCGAGGCGAGACCCAGTCTGGACTCCGTGCCCCGGGCAAGCTCCGCAGTCTGGTTCCCATGCTCTAGCATCTCCGGCAGGCGCTTGAGCCAGAAGAGCGTCATTGCCTGGCAGCAGCGGGCTTTGATCTGCGCTTCCCAAAGGCGGGTCTCTTGGGCAACTTTTTCAGCCAGCTCAAAATCGGCGAGCGCATCTTCGAAGCGCGAGAGTGTCTGGTACAGTGGCCCACGCTGCATAGCGGCGGCCAGGATGCGCGACTGGCGTGCCGGCCCGCGCAGCTTCTCCGCATTCGCCAGCGCACGACCCAGCAGCACCACCGCCTCTTGATTGGCATAGACCCGTGCCGCGTTCTGGGCCGCCACTGAGAAGGAATCGGCCGCCCGTGCAAAATCCCGGCCGGCCTCGAAGAGCAAGGCCAGCTCCGAGGCCACGGTCGCGCTCTTTTCCGCGTAATAGCCCAGCAGCGATTCCGCCACCGCCGTACTCAGCGATGTCTTCCGCGCCGGCGTCAGCGTGGCGTACAGGGCGTTCTGGTAGAGCACATGCACGAAGCGGCAGCGCAGCGTCAGGGTCGCATTGGGGAACTCCCGCTCCTCGATACGCCGCACGAAGGCGTGCACCCGCTCCAGCCCTTCCAGGCGCTCCTCGACCTCGGTGGCCTCCAACGCCAGCGCCTTGGCTACTACCGCGGCGTCAAACTCGTATCCCTGCACGCTGGCCGCCACCAGCAGGCGGCGGTCGGCTTCGCTGAGCTGATCGATCTTCCTTTGAATCATGCTGCGCACCGACTCCGGCAGCTCCTGCTGGATGTCGGCGACCGATTGCGTCAGCGTCCAGCGGCCTTGCTCCTGGGCGATCACTCCGCGCTCCCGCAAGTAGCGCAACAGGTCCACCATGAACAGCGGATTCCCCTCCGTGCGCGTGTGGATGAGAACCGCGAAGTCCGCCGGAAAGGTATGCTCGGGAAACTCCAGCGCCAGATAGCGTTCGAGATCGGGGCGGCTCAAGAAGGCCAGCAGGATCTCCCGGCACACGCCGCGCCCCTGCAACTCCAGCTTGACGTGCAGGAAGGGGTGCTGACTCAGCAACAAATCCGACGGACGGTAGGAAAGGACCAGCAGCAGTCGCATCGCCGTGCACTTGCCGCCGACATACGCCAGCAGATCCACGGTCGAAGCATCGGCCCAGTGCAGATCGTCCAGGAACAGCAACAGGGGCTGGAGGCGCGCCACCTCCTGGAGGAAGGCGGCCAGCTCGCGTTTGAGGCGTTCCTGCGAGGCCACCTTGGCCTCCACCAAGACGCGCGCAAACGAGGAGTCCTGGGCCGCCAACGGCGCCAACTGCACGTACCAGGTCGGTGCCACCACCTTCATCACCTGGGCAACCCCCGCACCGCCGTCGCCCTGCAGCAGGCTGTCCAGGGCTTCCAGAACCGGCAAATAGGCTTCGGCGCCGGCCAAACGCTCCGAGCAGCGCCCCCGGCCGAGGCGGCAGGTCCGGTCTCCCGCCGCCAGCTCGTTGAGGAACTCTTCCACCAGCGTGGTCTTGCCGATGCCCGGCTCGCCGGCCACGCACATCAACAGTCCACGCCCGGCCGCGGCCGACGCGAAGCCCGCGCGCAACTCCGCCATTTCTTGCTGGCGCCCAACCGTGTGGCGCGGTAGGGACAGCAGGCCCGCACCGACTGGCGGACCCGCGGTGCTCCGGGCCAGCTCGCTGAGCC
This sequence comes from Anaerolineales bacterium, assembly GCA_043734225.1. Taxonomy (GTDB): domain Bacteria; phylum Chloroflexota; class Anaerolineae; order Anaerolineales; family UBA6663; genus JAYTFQ01. The sequence goes on from JAYTFQ010000584.1 coordinate 2,871, forward strand.
CGGCGTCTACCTCGGCAGCACTGGGCCGCAGGCGGGGATCTTTCTCCAGCATGCGCAGGAGCAAGCCTTCCAGCGGCGCGGGAATCTCCGGGTTCAGCCGTGTAGGCGGCAGCGGGGGTTGCGCGATGATGGCGTGCAGGACGCCGACCTGCGAATTGGCCGGGAAGGGGTGTTGACCGACGGCCAACTCATACAGCACAATCCCAAGCGCGAAGATATCGCTGGCACTGCTGGCGGTTTCGCCCCGCGCCTGCTCGGGAGACATGTAGCGCAGCGTACCGAGCAATAGCCCCGGCTCCGACGCCTCGCCGGACGGGGCCGACGCGGGACCGGTGGGCAGGCGGCGGGCCAGGCCGAAATCGAGCACCTTCACATAGCCGTCGGCGCGCACCATGACGTTCTCGGGTTTCATGTCGCGATGAACGATGCCGGCGGCATGGGCCACTGCCAGCGCCTTGGCCGCCTGGCCGATCAGCTGGGCCACCGTGGCCAGCGCGGGGCGTTGGCCGACCAGAGCACGCAGCGTCTGCCCCCCGATCAGCTCCATGACGAGGAAGGGCTGACCCTGGTACTCGTCGATATCGTAGATGGTGCAGATGTGCGGATGGTTCAGGGCGGAGGCGGTACGAGCCTCCCGTTGGAATCGCTCCAGGGCCCGGAGATCCTGGGCGTAGGCTTCGGGCAGAAACTTCAAGGCGACGGGCCGGTCGAGCCGGGTGTCGTGGGCCTGGTAGACCACCCCCATGCCCCCGCCACCCAGCCGATCCCCCAGGCGATAGTGGGAGATGGTCTGGCCGATTTCGACCGGACCCGGTTGGTGTTCGCTGCCGCTGGCAGTCCACGGCATCGTCTTTTCTGGCTCGAGCCCAAAAGTCGAGCCGCAGGCGGGGCAGCGAATCGTTTCGAGTGACGAAGCTTCAACGTGCTCGATCATGGACTGACAGTTTGGGCAGATGAGGCGCATGAACCCGTCCTACTTGGTCAGAACTCTCTTCGGACTCAAATTCTCGCCGTTTGGCGAGACAAAGTGCTGTTTTCGTCGTCGCTCGATCGAATCAGATTGTCCGTTTGGGCAAACCTTTGAAATCTGAATCGATTCCGAGACTTCCGGCCCTGGTGAAGTGTGTTGGCCATTCGCCATTTTCTTCTGGAATTATGTGAATTTCGTCCTGCCAAGGCTTCTCTTGCCACTTTGGATGCCCTTTTTAATTTGGCTAAAGTGGGCGTGGGGACCCCGGAACACGTAAGTCAGCCGTCTTTTCGCGAAGAAATCGTGGTCCCTTTGGAGAGTTACCGATACCACTGCCCCGGTGATCCTCGTTGAGAAGTATACGAGAACGCTCGGGTGGAATGGCAACGGGTTCTGAAAGACCCGTCACGTCGTCGAAATCTAGCCCTAGTGAGTCACCGCACGAGTTATTTGCCGCAGTCCGTACCATGATCTCCACAGGAGGTGGGGTATGGACACGAAGCGTTCCAAAAAGCATGCGGTGCGGTTGACGGCGGGCCAGCGGGCCGATCTGGAGGGGAGGTTCGCCGGCCCGCTCACCTTGCGGCGG
>JAYTFQ010000585.1:0-7510 GCA_043734225.1 Anaerolineales bacterium
AGCCACTTCTTGCGCTTCGGCCAGGCTGCGCGCCAACCCAGACTCGGGCACCGGCAGCCCGGCGCCGATCATGGCTTCCTTGAATTTCAGCCGGTCCTCAGCCACATCGATGGCGCGCGTCTGGGCGCCAATCAACTGCACGTTGTAGCGCTCCAGCACGCCGGCGCGCTGCAAATCCATCGCCAGGTTCAAGGCCGTCTGGCCGCCAACCGTGGGCAGCAGCGCGTCTGGCCGCTCGGCGGCGATGACCTTCTCAACGATGTCAACCGTCAGCGGCTCGACGTAGGTCGCGTCAGCAAACTCCGGGTCGGTCATGATCGTGGCCGGGTTTGAATTCACCAGCACGATTCGGTAGCCCTCGCGCCGCAGCGCCTTGCAGGCCTGCACACCCGAGTAATCAAACTCGCAGCCTTGCCCAATGACGATCGGGCCGGAGCCTAAGACAAGGATGGTATGGAGATCAGCGCGGCGTGGCATCTTTTTCCATCAAATGGATGAAATCATCAAACAAGTAGTTGGAGTCGTGCGGGCCGGGCGATGATTCGGGGTGGTATTGCACGCTGAAGGCGCGCAGATGCTCGGCGCGCAAGCCCTCCACGCAGCCATCATTCAGGTTCAGGTGCGTCACTTCCACGCCGGCTGGCAGGCTTTCGGCCCGCACCGCGAAGCCGTGGTTGTGGGTTGAAATCTCCACCTGCCCGGTGGCCAGGTGCTTCACTGGCTGGTTGCCGCCGCGATGGCCAAACTTCAGTTTATAAGTGTCCGCACCTAGGGCCAGCGCCAGGATTTGATGCCCCAGGCAAATGCCGAAGATCGGCACGCGGCCCAACAGCGCGCGCACACTATCAATGGCATACCCCACCGCCGCCGGGTCGCCCGGCCCGTTGGACAGGAACACGCCATCTGGTTTGAGCGCCAGCACCTCGGCCGCCGGCGTCGCCGCCGGCACCACGGTTACCCGGCAGCTATGCGCCGCCAGCAAGCGCAGTTGATTGCGCTTGATCCCATAGTCATACGCCACGACGTGCCAGCGCGCCACGCCCGGCTCAGTCTCCGCCGGCCAATGATAATGTTCGGCGCACGTCACCCCCTGCGCCAGGTCCAGGCCGTTCATGTCAGGCGCGCCGCGCGCAGCGGCCAGCAGGCGCGCCGCGTCGGGCTCCACGTTGGACAGCGCCGCGTTCTGCGCGCCATGGTCGCGGATGTGGCGCACCAGGGCGCGCGTGTCCACCTCGGTGATGCCCGGCACGCCTTCGGCCCGCAGGTACTCGTCCAGTGAGGCCGTCGAGCGCCAGTTGCTGGCCAGCGGGCTGGCTGAGCGAACGACAAAGCCAGTCACCCAGGCGCGCGCCGATTCGTCATCCAGCCGCGTTGTCCCATAGTTCCCGATGTGCGGCTGGCTCATCACCACCATCTGGCCATGATACGAGGGATCGGTCAGCACTTCCTGGTAGCCGGTCAGGCTGGTGTTAAAGACAATCTCGCCCGTGCGCTCGCCCTCGGCACCCAGGGACTGGCCAGGCCAGGTGGTGCCGTCGGCCAGCACCAGCAGGGCCGCCCGGAGTTTTGAATTCGGTTGGATAGCAGACATGGATTAGAAGAGTTGCCGTGTTTAGCCGGTGTTGCGCAGACCGGCGGCGATGCCGTTAATGGTCATGACCATCACCTCACGCAGCTCAGCCGCCTCCGGTCCCTCGGGGTCGGCCACGGCGCGCAGCCGGCGCAGCACATCCACCTGAATGTAGTTGAGCGGATCGACATATGGGTTCCGCAATTGGATCGAGCGCTGGATTACCGGATCGTCGTCCATCAGCTCGGCATGCTCGGTGATCGACCGCACCGCCTGCACCGTGCGCTCGTACTCCGCCCGCAGCCGCTCAAAAATCGTCGCCGCCAGTTCACGGTCTGGCACCAACTCGGCATATAGGGCGGCAATACCCAGATCGGCCTTAAGTAGCGACATCTCAGCGTTGTCCAGCAGCGCCGCGAAGAACGGCCAGCCGGCGTACATTTCCCGCAGCGTCTCCACGTCACCCAGGCCCAAGGCCGTGCCCAACCCATACCAGCCCGGCAGGTTGAAGCGACTCTGCATCCACGAGAATACCCACGGGATGGCGCGGATGTGGCTGACTTCCAGCTTGCCGCCGCGGCGGGTGGCCGGGCGCGACCCAATGCGCAGCCGGCTGATCTCATCCAGGGGCGTGGCCGCGCGCCAGAATTCCATAAAGCCGGGCGTCTCATATACCAGGTCGCGATAGGCCACGCGCGCCCTGGCCGCCATGGTCGTCAGCAGCGCCCGCCATGGTTCAGCCAGCGGCGGCTCATTGCCCGGCAATCCGGCCGGCGCGGAGCTGAGCAGCACGGCGCTCACGATCTGCTGCAGGTGCCGGTGCGCCAGGTCGGGGTCGCCGTAGCGCGACCCAATCACCTCCCCCTGCTCAGTCAGCCGGAAACGGCCATTAATGGTGCCGGGCGGCTGGGCGCGAATGGCGCGGTTGGCCGGCCCGCCGCCGCGCGCCACCGTGCCGCCGCGGCCATGAAACAACGTGAACTTGATCCCGCGCGCCCGGCACACCTCGGCAATGGCGGACTGGGCCTGGTACAACGCCCAATTTGCGGCCAGATAGCCGCTGTCCTTGTTGCTGTCGGAGTAGCCAATCATGATCATCTGCTCGTCGCCGCAGGCGCGCAAATGCTGCCGATATACCTCCAGCTCAAACAACTGCGTCAGAATGGTCGGCGCCGCTTCCAGGTCTTCCACGGTTTCAAACAGCGGCACAATCGGCAGGCCCTGCGCGCAGTTCGACCAGCGCGCCAGCAGCAGCACGGTCAGCAGATCCGCCGGCCCGCTCGTCATCGAAATGATAAACGGACCCAGCAGCTCGCGCCCGTACACACTGCCCACGCGCGCCATTAGCCGGAACAAGTCCCAGGTCTCCGCCGTTTCCACGGTCACACCTGGGTGCGCCGAAAGCCTGGGCGCCGGACCCGCCAGCAATTTCAGCAGCGCCGCGGTGCGGGCCGCGTCGTCGCCCTTCTCAAACTCCAGGTCCAGGTTCAGCGCGCGCAGCAGCTCGCCCAGCGCCGAGGCCAGCCGGGCCGAATCTTCTCGCAGGTCCAGCCGCGCCGCGTGCAGGCCAAACACGTCAAACTGCCGGCGCACGTCCCGCAGCTCGCCATCGGCCAGGATCGCCGGGATCGCATTCGCCACGGCGGCCAGCGGCCCCACAAAATCCTCCGGCCGCACGCGCGCCTTATGCGGCGCGGCGTCCAGCAGGCGGGCCGTCATGTCATCGCGCGAGGCCTCCTCCAGATCCGAGGCCAACAAGGCGATGATCAGGCGAAAGGGCTCGTCACTGTAGCGTTGGGCCAGGTAGGCCACATGCGGCGGCAGCGGCCCGCGCGCTTCCAGCCACGCGTGCAATTGGCGCGGCAGCGGCACCTGGCGCGCGCCCAGGCTCAAGCGCCGGGCCAGCTCTTGCAGCCCGGCCCGGTGCCGCTCCACCGCCAACCCGCGATGCAGCCGCAGTGTTTCGGCCGTGACCGCCGCGGTGACGTTCGGGTTGCCATCGCGGTCGCCGCCAATCCAGGAGGCAAGCGTCAGCCAGCGCTGGGGCACGTGCAGGCCCGGGTAATGTTCGGCCAGGGCGGCATCCAGGTCGGCGTACATGCGCGGCAGCGCCTCCCAAAACACCGCGTCCACAAAATATAGGCCGGTGCGCACCTCGTCCGTCACCGCCGGTTTGGCCGTGCGCGCCCGGCTGCTGAGCAGGATGCTGGTGATCTCGACCTGCACCTGGCGCAGCGTGGCCTGCCGCTCGTGCGGCAACAGGTCGGCTTCCTCCAACTGCTTGAGGGCCTGCGAAACACGTTGGATTTTGGACAGAATTGTGCGCCGCTTGGCTTCGGTTGGATGCGCGGTCAGCACCAGCTCAATGGTCAGCTCGGACAGCAGCGCCGCCATATCGTCCGCCGTCAGCCCGCGTGCCTTAAGCAGCGCCACGGCGCTGGCGACCGATTCGGAAACGGGGGCCGGATACGCATGGCGCTCGCGCTCGCGCAACGCCCGCACCCGGTAGCGTTCTTCCGCCAAATTCACCAGATCAAAATACAGCGTGAAGGCCGAGGCCACCGCCCAGGCCTCGTCGGGTGTCAGGCGCGCCACGTCCGCCGCCAACGCCTCGGCGGCGCCGGCTTCGCCGGCCCGGCGGCCCTTGGCCAGCGCGCGAATGCGCTCCTCGGTCTCAAAGAGTTCAGGCGACTCTTGTTCGGTGAGAACCTGGCCGAGCAGGTCACCCAGCAGGTGGATGGTTCCAGGCAGATCCATGGGCAGAGGCCGGCACGGCCGGCCTGATCCTAGAGCGAGGCCAGGGCCTTAGGGGCGCTGTCGACGGCGCGCACTTTCACCTTGGCATCCACGATGTGACCCGTCTCGTCAATGACGAAGTGGCTGCGGATCACGCCGACAGACTTGATGCCATAGGTGGTCTTCTCGCCAAAAATACCGTAGCGGTCCATCACCTGATGGTCCACGTCTGACAGCAGCACAAACGGCAGGTTGTACTTGGTCTTAAACTTGCGGTGCGACTCGGCCCCATCCGGGCTGATGCCGATCACGACGCCGTTCTTTTCTTCAATCGTGGGATAGGCGTCGCGAAAGGCGCAGGCCTGTTTGGTGCAGCCGGCGGTGTCGTCGGCCGGATAGAAGTACAGCACCACGCGCCGTCCGCGAAAGTCAGACAGCTTGTGCTTCTGCCCGTTTTCGTCAGGCAGCTCAAAGTCCGGCGCGAGATCACCTTCAACGGGTGGCGTAACAGTCATGTTTACCTCGACTCATGCAAATGTTTGGAACCGTATTGTAATCGATTAGTCTCTCACCAACCCTGCGTGCCTGGCCCGCCCTTGAAAGGGCCGACCACTGCCCGCGTCACCCAGCCGCCATAGAACCCGCCCGGCATGGGTGTCGCGGCCTCGCCATCCACCAGGCATTGCTCCATTTGCTGCGGATAAAAAGCCACGTGATCGCGGATCGCTTCGTAGCCGGGCGTGGGTGTGCGGTAGGTCCAGGCGGCGTTGGTGGCGCGCTGACCGCCGGCCGCCACGCTGTAATAGCTAGCTTGGCCCTTCCATTCGCACATCGTCGTCTGCTGGCTGGTTTCCAGATATTGCCTCTGCACGTCTTCCAGTGGAATGTAATACACCGGCGCCTGACTGGTCTCCAGCACCCGCACGGCGCGGGTCGTATCGGCCAGCGTGATGCCACTAAAGATCACCTGGATGCGCCGCGTGATCGCTTCCACCCGCGGCGGGCGTGGATAATCCCAAACCGATTCCTGGCCCGGCCCAGGCGCCACACGCTGAATTGAGTTTGTCATGTTGCCTCCTGCTTACCCACTACAAACACTTGCCCCCAGCGTCCGTGCTGGCGTTATCCATTACTCAGCTCGGCTGTCGCCCACCACTCGCCGGTCTGGCCGGCCAATTTGTTCACGCGGCCCGCCAATCCATCACGCGCGAGCACCGCGCAGGCCTTGCTCACCTCGTCCTTGCGCCAGCGAAAAAGCTGCACCATCTGAGGCTCAGTGGCCGCGCCGACCGATCTCAGATACAGGTCCAGCAGGTGGGCTCGGGCCTGCCCGCGCCCGATGGCGCGTGCCTGCACGGGCACCTGCGGCAGCCAGCGGTCGAGCATGTCATAGATGAAGGCATACTTCCAGCGCCCGGCCTCCGCCACGCCCACCGGCAAAATCCGCAGCCCGCGCTGCAGCTCCACCAGCGCCCGCTCGAAGCGCGTATTGCTGTCGCGGCTGGTCAGCCGCGCCTCACGCCTCAGCGCCAACGTATCCAGCGCGCCATGGGCCAGCAGGGTTTCATACACCTGCTTGGACTCGGCTCCCAGCCGGCCGGCTTCATATTCCATCAGGTAGTCGTTCGGGTCGCCGTAGTTTTCCGACAGCGCATAAAAGTACGGCAACGTCTCCAGTGAGACCATGGTGCCCTTGCCGCGCAGCAGCTTGCCGTAATACCAGCGCCGCTGGGGCAGCAGGCCGTCTTTCCAACCCCAGGTGACATGGCCGGGGTCATCATGCTTGTCGGCCACTGGCCGGCCGCCGGCCACCGCCGCCCACAGGCTGGGCAGATCCACGCCTTTGATCGGCCAAAAATAGACGAAGCCACGCTCGGCCACATACGCCACGGCATCCTCGGCGCTGCCCAACTGTTGGCCACGGCCCAGCCGATAGGTGTGAGCCCGGTAGGCATCAAATTGAGATTTGGAAATCGCGCGCTGTGTCTCGGCCGCCATCATGGCTGCATTATAGCCAGCCCGCCGCGGCCGGCGCAAGGCTTTTGCCCCTTGATGTATAATCCGACGTATTCAGATCGAAAAATGACCATTCAATTTATGACGCGAGCCTGCATGTGTACCAGCCTGGTGCGAGGGTGTTTGCCGCCGGCCGGCTGGTTCAACGCTGGCTAGCGGCACGAGCCGTTTCCTCGCCACCAGACCACCGAACGGCGAGGAACTTCGAGCAAGGCAGCCACAGGGCCTGGGACGAAGCTCCCGTGGCCCTGTTTTTTTGTTCAATCTGCGGCGCCCGCCCGGGCGGCCAACACTTAGGATCAATAAGGAAAACATGCGATGAGTCCCCATGAAGCAACCTCTGCCGCGGATGTTTTGGTCACTACCGAATGGGTGGCTGAGCACGGCCATGATGCCAATGTGCGCCTGGTGGAAGTGGACGTGGACACCAAGGCCTACGATACCGGCCACATCGCCGGCGCGCTGGGCTGGAACTGGCGCACGGACACACAGGACAACCTGCGCCGCAACGTCCCAACTCCCGAGCAGCTGGAGGCGCTGCTGCGCCGCTCAGGCATCACGCCCGACACCACCGTCCTACTGTACGGCGACAATAACAACTGGTTTGCCGCCTTTGCGCTGTGGCTGCTCAAATACTACGGCCACCACGATGTCCGCCTGATCAATGGCGGCCGCACCAAGTGGATCGCGGAGGGCCGCGAACTGACTGTGGACGTGCCCACCTATCCGGCAAGCGAGTACACCGTCAAAGCGCCCAACGCCGACATTCGCGCGCTGCGCGACCGGGTGCTGGACAACGTCAATAAGGCCGGCACTGTGCTGGTGGACGTGCGCTCGCCCAAGGAATACTCCGGCGAGCTGCTGGCGCCCGAAAACCTGCCGCAGGAAGGTGCGCAGCGCGGCGGCCACATCGCCGGCGCGATCAACATCCCCTGGGCCCAGGCCGTGGCGGAAGATGCCACCTTTAAGTCGCCCGAGGCCCTGCAGGCGCTGTACGGCGGCAAAGGCATCACCGCCGACAAGAACGTCATCGCCTATTGCCGCATCGGCGAGCGCTCCAGCCACACCTGGTTCGCGTTGCACGAGCTGCTCGGCCACCAGAACGTCAAGAACTACGACGGATCCTGGACCGAGTACGGCTCCCTCGTCGGGGTCCCGATCGAGAAGGGTGCCTGAGATGTGCAGTGC
>JAYTFQ010000586.1:0-7466 GCA_043734225.1 Anaerolineales bacterium
CCACGGTGGGCGCCAGGGTGGTGCTGACCACGACACTGGGGTTGCCGTTCAGCGCGGTCACCTGGAGCAACTGGCTGCGCAGCGCCAGATCGGTGGGCACAAAACCGGGCTGGCCGGCCATGGTGGTGTCAAAGTCGAGCGGTGTTTTGCTGTGGGCGTGGCAGCCGCCGCAATCGTAACGCGCCTCGCCCGGCCGCACCTGGTGCCAGGTCTGCGTCATGTTGAGCACCAGGCCGTTGCGGTCCAGCGTCTGGAAGGTAAAAGGTGTGTCGGCCGGTATTTTGGCCAGGAAGGAAGTATCAACATTGCCATTGGCCGTCCGTCACGCCCTCGTGGCGCACCGGTATCTCGCCCAGAATGCGCAGGCGCTCGCCGCCCACCGCGGAAAAGTTGGGACCGTCGTTTGGGTAGGTGCGGTCGGTGGCGGGCAGCAGCGCCAGGATGCGCACGGCGTAAATATCGGTGCTGGTGTAAACGCCGGCATCGGCGCCCTGGTGCAGCCAGGCCATGAGCGCCTCGTGCGAGGTGTTGAAGGGATCGGGGTCCGGCGCGTAGGTCGGGCCCAGGCGCGCATTGGTATCGCGCCAGATGAGCGACGAGGCGCCGGTGAGGCCCAGCGGCGTATTGGCCGGCAGGTTGGGGCTGCCATTGTTTGTTAGCTCGGGCCAGACAGTCGGCTGGGCCTGTCCGAACACCGTGGCATAGCTGACAACCGGCCGCGGCCATTGTTCGTTGTATGCTGGGTCATTCAGGATTTGGGTGGTTTGCGTGGGGTAGGTGGTGCCGGCCAGCGCCAGGCCGGGGCCCAGATAATACAGGCCGCCGTCGTAATAGGGTTGGTCATACCCGGCGCCGTCGGCGATGCCGTTGTGGTTGGCGGCGCCGTGGGTGTAGACCAGCAGCAGGCTGCCGCCCGGGGCCACGGACGGCTGGGTGACCTTGCCCACGCGGGTATTGTTGCCCCCGGCGCAGCTCACAGACGGGTAAATGGGGTCAGTGGCCGGGCACGGCGCCGGGCTGTCAGGCGCCAGGCTCCAATCATCCGCCGTCCAGCGCGTCAGGTCAATCTGGCCTGGGTGCTGGAAAGGCATGTAGGTATTGGGCTGATCGACGCCGCTAAAGTCCGGCCCGGGCGGGTCGAGCGGAAAGCGCACCAGGTCGCCAAAACCGTTGTTGTTGAGGTTGTAGTAACGCACGACCACGATGTCGTCGTTTGGTATCTGGGTCATAAAGTGGTGACCGGTGGCGTTCTCGCCCAGCCCCGAGCCGGAGTTCCACTGGGTGCCGTCAGGCGCGATGAACCGCAGATTGAACTCGCGCATGTCGCGCAGTCCCTGGTCTTCCCAACTGGTAAACATTAGCCGCCCATCCCGTAGTTGGAACGGGTGCAGGGCTTGCGCGGTGTTGAGGTAGCCAATCTGGCGGACGTTGCTGCTGTCCCAATCCATCATATAGAGCTGCAGGGTGCGCTCGGCCAGGCTGAAGGCTTTGGGCGGGCGGAAGTTGTTGCGGCTGGATGTGAACACGATGGCGGGCTTGTACGGGTCGGACTGGGCCACGAAAGCGGGTCCGCCGTTGAAGACGCCGATGTGCGGGCAGTTGGTGCCGCCCACGCCACAATCAAAATTGGCGCCGTTGCCCAGGTTGGGCGTGAACTCCTGATGGGTCAGGCGCACGATGGCGCGAGTGGCCAGGTTCAGGCGGTAGATGTCGGCGCCGTCATAACTGAGCCCGCGCTGACCGTTCACGTCGACCTGGTCGTGATAGTAGGCGAAGACCACGGACTGGCCATCAAAGGAGATGTTTGGGTCTTCCAGCGCGCCATTGCCGATGGGGCGATCGGCGATGCTATCGTCAGTGCCTGGGCGAGGAAAGAGCAGCTCGTCGGTGCAATCTGGATGGAGCAGCCGCAGTTGGCCGCCGGGGTCGGCTTCGAGCGGACGAACGTCATCTGGCCAGACGCTGTTGGTGTGGTCGCCATAGCGCGGTGCGCGGACATAGACGATATCGTAGTTGATGACGTTGGGAGTGCAGTAGGGGAGGGGGGAGGACGGTAATTTGTAATTTGTAATCGGCAGGTGAACGGCGGGGTGGGCCGCCAGGGCGGGGGGCAGAAAAGGCAGAAGCAGGCCAGCGGCCAGGAGCAGTGCGGCCAGGCAACGCCAACTGAGGCGACGAGGGACCCTACCTGTTTTGAAGTGGCCGCTGCGCGAGTGGCCGCTACGCGAGTGGTTTTAACGGCAAAAATGACAAAAGAAGTGGCACAACACCAAGGGGAGGTGTACGGACATAATGTTGAAAATACCCCGAGATTGGATGCGTGGCGTTAGGCCAGTCGCGTGCCCATGAAGCCGCGGGCGCCGCGGGCGAAGTCCACGGCTGGCATGGGTCGTTTGCCGGGCGGCTGTACTTCCAGTAGCAAGAGCGCGCCGGAGCCCGTGCCTATGGCGGGGCCCTGGGATGTGGCGACGACTTCGCCGGCGGCGCCCAGTGGCCGGTCCAGCACGGCAGCCCGCAGCACCTTCAGCGGTCGGGCTTCTCCGCCGGCCGGGTCGGGCCAGGCGGCAAAGGCGCCGGGCCAGGGCAGCAGGGCGCGCACGCGACGTTCTAGCTCAGCCGCGGGCTGGGTGAAGTCCAGCTTGCCGTCTTCTTTCTTGAGCTGCGGGGCATAGGTGGCGGCGGACCCGTCCTGGGGCAGCGGCGCCAGGCGGCCGGCCAGATATTCTGGAATGACCTCCAGCAGCAAGTTGGCGCCTAACGGCGCCAGGCGGTTCGTCAGGGTGCCGGTGGTGTCGTCCGGTGCGACCGGGAGCGAACGGCTGGCCAGCATCGGGCCGGTGTCGAGGCCGGGGTCCATGCGCAGGATGGTAATACCGGTCTCGGCATCACCGGCCAGGAGCGCGGCGGCGATGGGCGCGGCCCCCCGATGGCGCGGCAGCAGCGAGCCATGCACATTCAAGCAGCCACGCGGCGGCATATCCAGGACGGCGGGGCGCAGGATCTGGCCAAAGGCAGCCACTACAATCAAGTCCGGCGCCCAGACCTGGAGTTGGGCCAGGGCCTCTGGCTCCCGCAGCCGCTGCGGCTGAATGACCGGCAGCCCGGCCTGCGCGGAAAATTGTTTGACGGGGGAGGGCTCAAGCTGCCGGCCGCGGCCGGCCGGCCGGTCCGGTTGGGTGACGACACCGACGACGGTATGCGCGGCCGCCAGCGCGCGCAGGCTGACGACGGCAAATTCGGGCGTGCCCATGAAAACGATGCGTGCCATGCGTTGATTGTCCTAGAGGGTGGTGACTATATTGGAGAAAACATTGCCGATGGCCGGCCCCAACAATGCCAGCACGAGTAGGATAAGGCAGGCAACCAACACGAGCGCGCCGATGGGCACGATGATGCTGGACATGAGCGCCTGGCCCCAGCCAAACTGATACACGGCCTTGGTGGCCACGATGTTCAACACGAGGGCATACAGCAGCGTCACGAACACCAGCAGGTTGATACACGGGATGCTGGAGATCACGCTGTCGAACAGGATCACGGGAACGGCGTAAGCTGATATGGCAACCATGAGCTGAGTGAAACTTCCGTGGCCGCCCAGGGCCAGGGCCAGCCCGTGCGACAGGCCAGCGCCGATGGTGAGGCCAATCAGAACCAGCACGGTTTGGATCGGTACGCCGCACAGCACGCCGACCCACAAGCTTTGCCCGGTGACCGTGCCTTGTCCCAGTGATTGAAGAAACGGGTTGCTGGAAGGGCCGATGGCAAGCTCCACCACCGCGTTGATGAGCGTGCTGATGACGCCCCCGACCAGTGCAGCGAGCAGCAGCCACAAATAGGCGCGCCCCAGGCTGGCGCCAGGATCGCCGGCGATGCGGGTATAGTTGTGCTCGGAGGGCAGCAGGGCCAGTAACCAGGTTTGGAAAATATTCAATTGTGCGCCTGAGGGTTGGCGTGAGACATTCGCGTTGTCGAGCATTATGCAATCTTTCCTGGGCCGCGCTGTGGGGCCTCGGCCAGTGTTGTCGAACGCGGCGCGTCGATTATAGCCCCGTTACCCTGGGCAACAACGCAAGGGCCGCGAGCGGCGGCTGGCGGGTCTGGCTTTCTAACCAACGGATTTGAAGCTATACTTGCATCTAACGCTAAAAAGCATACAATCTGTACCGAGATGCATAACCACACTCACTTAGCAACTAACCCGCCAAGGAGGCATTGATGCAGTCAACGACAACCATTCAACCCGCCAACCCGCCTAAGGACCCGATTATTGCCGCGGTCCTCAGCCTGATTTTATTGGGTGGCGTCGGGCAGATTTACCTGGGCCAGCAGAAAAAAGGCATTATTCTCATTGTCGCCAGTGTTCTGCTGTACTGTGTGGCGCTGGGCTGGGTGGTGCAGTTGGTCGGCGCATATGACGCCTACGTGATCGGCAACAAGCTGAAGGCCGGCCAGTCGGTGGGCGACATGGAGTGGTTCTGGGAGGCCAGCAAGCCGGCGGCGATGTAGTTGCACTGGGGGCCGTGGGCCGGTGTGAGCCGGATCCGTTAGATCCAACCATTTCAAGTTAGGAGAGCGCATCATGATGAATCAGTCAATGAGCGGCGATGTTACCAGCGATGACAAGCTTTGGGCAGCGCTGGCGTATGTCTTTACCCCGATTGTTCCGATCATCATCCTGGTGATGGCTGACAAGAAGGACCGGCCGTTTATCAAGGCCCACAATATGCAGGCCCTGATCTGGGGCGTTGTGCTGTACATCATTGTGGCCGTCACCAGCGCGTTTATCATCGGCCTGTGCATCTGGCCGATTGGTTTGCTCGTCCAGCTTTATTGGGCTTACCAGGCGTACCAGGGCAAGCTCATCACCATCCCGTTCTTGACCGACTTCATCAAGAACCAGGGCTGGTAGCCCGTCTGTCTGATCCCCACAAACGGGCCCGCTTCTAGCGGGCCTGTTTGTTTTATACAAACGCCGCCAGGCGTCACAGGAGGCTTATGAACCAGGACGCGCCCGGAAATCCGCCCCCGCCGGCCTCACCACCCCCGCCGTATGTGGCTCCCGCGCCGCCGGCGCCGCTCACCGAGGCGGAGGCGCGCACCTGGGCCATGGTGTCACACCTGACCGTTCTGTTGAACCTGGTCACGATCATCCTTGGCGTGGTGGCGCCATTGGCCATCTACCTGTTTCTCAAAGACCGCTCACGCTATGTGGCTTTCCATGCGATGGAGTCGTTTGTCTTCCAACTTATTGCCTGGGCGGCGGCTGGGCGGGTTCTGACCATCATGTGGGCCATTACATGGGCTTTGGTGCCTTTCGGGATCGGGTTGTTGTGCATCCCGTTTGCGTTGGTCATTAGTATCGCCCTGGGTCTTTTGCCAATCGCTGCGCTTGTCTACGGGGTCTACGGCGGCATCGAGGCCAACCAGGGCAAGGATTTCCGGTATTGGCTGATAGGCGACTGGGTGCGAAACAGGATGCCGGCCTGAGCGCAACTGGCTCCAGGTTTGGGCAGCGACCGTCCCGCCGCGCGTCTTAGCGCGGCGCGAGGGTCGCTGCCGGCTCAAGCGTGGGATAATGCGGCGCAATGACACAAAAACGCTGGCTAATCGGTACCAAAATTACAGCCGAAGCGCAGGCGGCGCTGCGCGATTATCAGCCGCTGGTGGCGCAGATGCTCTTTAACCGCGGCGTGATCGAGGCTGAGCCCGCGCGGTGGTTCTTTGAAGGGAAATCGGCCTTGCCCGAAGACCCGCTGCTGCTGACGGGCATGGCCGCAGCGGTGGATCGGCTGCGCCACGCCATCCGCACCGGCCAGCACATCGTCGTGTATGGCGACTATGACACCGATGGCGTGACCGCCACGGCGCTATTGGTGCAGGTGCTGGGGGCGCTCGGGGCGGCGGTGGACCGCTATATTCCGGATCGCGAAGAAGAAGGCTATGGCCTCAACTCGGACGCCTTGGGCAAGATTCAGACCGCCGGCGGCCAGGTCGTGATTACCGTCGATTGCGGTGTGCGCGCCCTGGGCGAAGCGCGCCAGGCGCGCGCTTTGGGGCTTGACCTGATTATCACCGACCATCACGAGCCGGGCGAGGAACTTCCGGATGCTTTGGCGCTGATCAACCCCAAACAGCCGGGCGATGCCTATCCATATAAAGGCCTGGCCGGGGTGGGCCTGGCCTACAAGTTGGCGCAGGGCTTGATCCGGCCGATGAACCCGCGTCCCACCAACATCAACGGCTCGGATGTGCTGGACCTGGTGGCCCTGGGCACCGTGGCCGATCTGGCGCCGCTGACAGGCGAGAACCGGGCGCTGGTGCGGCAAGGTCTGAGCCTGATGAACAATCGCCTGAAGCGCCAGGGGCTGCGGGTAATGCTGGAACTGGCGCGGGTGCAGGCCGGGCGGGTGGATGCCGGCACCATCGGCTTTGCGCTGGGGCCGCGCCTGAACGCCGCCGGCCGCCTGGAATCGGCGTTGGCGGCCTATGATCTGTTGACGGCCGGCACCGAGGCGCAGGCCCGGCCGTTGGCCATGCAGTTGGAGCAGCAGAACCGCGACCGGCAGGTGCTGACGCGCGAGACGCAGGCGCGGGCGCGCGAAATCGCGCTGAAGGATGGCGGCGATCAGGCGCTACTGTTTGCGGCCGACCCGGATTTCAGGTCGGGGGTGGTCGGGCTGGCCGCCGCGCGTCTGACCGACGAATTCTACCGGCCGGCGATTGTGGCCAGCATTGGCGAGCACGAAACCCGAGGCTCCTGCCGCAGCATCCCTGAATTTCACATTACCGATGCCTTAGACCAGGTGCGGGATCTGCTTGAGCGGCATGGCGGCCACGCGGCCGCGGCCGGTTTCACCGCCAAGAATGAGAATGTGGCGAAACTGGCGGCGCGGCTGCAAGAGATTGCCGAGCGCGAGTTGGGGAACCGGTCCCTCCTGCAGCCAACGCTGCGGGTGGATGTCGACGATGTGGCCCTGGCTGACCTGACGCCCGAGTTGCTGGCCGATCTGGCAAAATTCGAGCCGTGCGGCTATGGCAATCCGGCGCCGGTGCTGGCCTCGCGCCGCTTGCGTGTGAGCGATTGGCGCACCGTGGGTGGCGAGGGCAAGCATCTCAAGCTGAGCCTGACCGATGGGCGCTTCAATCAGGACGCGATTGCTTTTGGGCAGGCGCAGCAGTGGGTGGCCAGCCCGGCCCCGCTGGTGGACGTGGCTTACGCGGTGGAATGGAATGAGTGGAATAACCAGCGGCGAGTGCAGTTGAACGTAAAGAGCATTCAAGCCAGCGCAGGCTAATTTTCAGAATTCCAAAACAAACACGGGCAACGGCTAGTAGTCTGTCAGACAGATAAAGATGTACAGCTGGCGGAGGCCCTTCGCGCGCGACCGTGACGTGAGGTCCGAGGCAGCGCGTGCGCGCTCAGAGGTTGTGAATTTATCCCCCTCCTCAAGATGGAAAAAAGGCAG
>JAYTFQ010000587.1:0-3084 GCA_043734225.1 Anaerolineales bacterium
ACCGGCCGTAGGCCATCAGCGCCGAATTCATTCGGTTTGCCCTGCGCTCTCGACCGGCCGTACCAGCGCGCCCGACCGAAAAACCTACCCTTGTGAGAAGGGGGCCGGGGGGTTAGGTCTTTCGGTCCATCCATTATGTCGAATTTGATATCGCTTATTTGCCGGCCAGCAACCCATCCATCACGCCTTTGAAATACTCAAACGGCTGCCCGCCGACGATCAGGCGGTCATTCACCAGGAAGGCCGGCGTGCCCGGCAGGCGGCGATTGCGCACATCTTGCAAATCATGCTCGACTTTGGGCAAATCCTGGTGGGTTTCCAGGCACACCCGGAATTGGCCCAGGTCCAGCCCCAACTGCGCGGCATAGTCTTCCAAATTGGCCTGGCTCAGGGCCGGGGCGCGCTCATAGAGCAGGTCGTGATATTCCCAGAACTTGTTCTGGTCGAAGGCGCACTGGCCGGCCTCGGCCGCCAGCGGCGACTCGGCGATGGTGTGCGGGAAATCGCGCCAGATCACCTGCAGCTTGTCGCCATACTGCGCGCGGAGCTTCTCAAGGACACCAGCCTGGTGCCACGCCTGGCATTGCGTTCAGCCAAAGTCGCCATATTCCACCAGCGTGATGGGCGCGCTGGCCAGCCCCAGGCTGGGGTCGCGCGCCAGCCGCGCCGCGCTCAGCGCGGCCGCGCTGCCCGCCCGCGGCCAGAAGGTGAATATCACGGCTATGGCCGCCAGGCCCACCAGCGCCGCGCCCACCCAGTTCCACCGGGACGCCCACAGCCAGCGCCGGCGGGCGGGGTGGGCGGCATGGCGCGAGCCGCGGCGGTTCGATACGTGTTTGGTCATCGTCGGTAAATGGTAATTTCTCAGCCGCATGGGATGCCGCGGCATCCCATGCGGCTGCAACATCTTTGATACCCTTGATCACCTTGAAGAATCGGTGCCGCGCCACATCTGGCTGAGGCATTACGCCAGATATTACCCTGGAATGATTACGACCGGGTTAGTGCATTCGGATCACTGATTTCGGGCGCCGCCGGCACGGCCGTGTCCCGCGCCTGGCGCCGCAGCCACCAAATCGGCAGCAGGCACGGCGCCAGGCAGGCGGCCAGGCCCAGCAGTGGCAGCGCGCCCAGCACCAGCTTGGGCGCCACGCCCCAGGCCAGCAGGCCCAGTCCCACCAGCAGCGCGCCGGCCGCCAGCAGGATGAGATAACGCGACCCAAAGCAATCTCGCAGAAATCTGGTCACTTCTTTTCTCCTATGTTTAGACTTAATGGGTCTCACCCAACCGGCCAGTTGGCGCGCTTCGCCCATTGGCCCAGGCCAGGCTGGCCAGCACGGCCACGGCCAGGTGGGTAACGGCGACCAGCGCGGCCAGGCCGGCAAGCGGCAATTGTCCGCGGCCAAGCTGGGTGAGCACTTCCTGCACATCGAACAGAGCGGCGCCGGCTCCAACGACGATGGCCAGCAGCAGGGCCGGCCAACCAAATCGCAGCAGCGCAGCCGCCAGCACCAGGGAGGCCAGCGCAAACCCGCCGACCAACCACGGGTTTTCCAGGTTGAACCCCAGGGTCGTCTCGCTCTGCGTTTCCGGCGCGGGCGCGCTGCTGGCGGTCGTCGTTGGCGCCTCGGCCGCCTCGTTGCCTGTTTCCACATGCGTGCCGGTCACCTGGGTCGCCGCCGGCGGCTCGTCGGTGTGCGGCTCGCCCGCCAGGCTGGTGCGCTCCAGCAGGGCGCCGATGACAAACAACACGGCGGAAAGCGCCAAAAGCGCCGCCGTCAGGCGCTGCCAGCGCGATATACGGGCGTTAGGGGACTGTATGTTCATCCAAGCTCCTTTTGTGCGGGTCAGAGGGCGCGGCCTGGCGCTGGCCACCTATTGCCGATCCTCGCCAGTCAGCGTATCATTTCAAGTGTACTTTAAGTCAAGAGGGAGCTGAGCGATATGGAAGACTGGAGCATTGGCGTCCTGGCGCGGCAGGCTGGCCTGCGGCCCTCGGCCCTGCGCTATTACGAGAGCATCGGCCTGCTGCCCGCCCCCCGGCGGGTCAACGGCCGCCGCCGCTACGATCCCAGCGCGCTGCAGCAGCTCACCGTGCTGCAGTTGGCCCGCCAGGCCGGCTTTACCATCGCCGAGATGCAGACACTCTTTCACGGCTTCGCGGCCGAAACGCCCCCGGCGGCGCGCTGGCAGGCGCTGGCCGTGCAAAAGCTGGGCGAGCTGGATGCCCTCATCGAGCGGGCGCAGCACATGCGCGAGATTCTGAAGACCGGCTTGCAGTGCGGCTGTGTGCGCCTGGAAGATTGTTTGATCGTAGCTGGGGACGAATGCTGCCGGGGGTAGCCGGGCGGGCAGCGCGCCTACCGAGGCCCAGGTCGATGACCTGCAGGGCTTACACGCCGGACTGAGGCTGCGCGCGTTTTGTTCGCGCCAGCGAGTCGGAACCTGGCGGGCCGGCCAGCCAGCGCATCACGATTTGAACGAGCGCCGCGGCCGACGCATAGGCCGCCAGGTCGGCCATCACCGGCACCCAGCCGCCACCAAACTCAATGAAATCCGTGGTCCGGCTATAGGCGTAATCGCGCGCGACACCAAACAGCGCGAGCCCAATGAGGAAGCCAATGAAACCGCGCCGGCCAAAGTGACGAACGGTGCGCCAGCCCACCAACCCGAAAGCGGCGCCATAAAGCATGGCGGCGGCGATATACCAGGCGAGTGGGGCGCTGCCGCTGTGGACCGACGGATAATGCCACAATCCGAGGCGCGCTGCCATGGCGTCATAGAACATCACTAACGGGATGATCGGTATGGCCGCCAACAAAGCGGCGGCCATGCGTCGTAGCGGGGCGCGAGTGAAAAACGCGCTGATCGCAAAGAGGATGGTTGTGACGAATACTCCCACAAGCAGAGTGGTCGGGTCCAACGAGTTCACGTTCCGCAGCTCCAACAAGAAGGTGGCGCACGGCAGCGCCCCATCAGAGTATAGGACGCGTTGACGTGTGGGCCAAGTGCTGGCACGAAACTGACCGCGCCATCCGCCGCGCCCTGCCGGCCGATGCCGCCGCCATGGCGTCCGTAATGGC
>JAYTFQ010000588.1:0-6096 GCA_043734225.1 Anaerolineales bacterium
CCACCGCCTCGGCCTTGATCGCCTGCTGCTCCGGCTTCGGGAACAGCCCGCCGGCCACATACGCCGCCACCACCGGCATCGGCGCCGTGCCTAACAGCCACGCCCGCCGCAGCAGCCGCGCCGCCCCGCGCAGCCCATCTGGCCGCAGCCGGGCAAACGTGTTGCACAGCACCAGCCCGCGCACCGCCTCCGGGTGCCGCGCCGCCAGCAGTTGCGCCGCGCACCCCCCCAGCGACAGCCCCACCACATGCGCCGGAGGCCCATGCGCCGCAGGCCCATGCGCCACCGGCCCATCCAATTGGTCCAGCAGCGCCGCCACGTCCTCCGCCATCTGCGCCACGGAAAAGCCCCGCCCGCCGGCCGTCTGCGACCGGCCATGCCCGCGCAAATCCACCGTGATCACCCGGTAGCGCGCCGCGAACGCCGGCACCTGCAGCGCCCAATCCGCCGACGACGAGCCCAGCCCGTGCAGCAGCACCAGCGGCCGGCCGTCGCCGGCGGTTTCATAGTACAGCTCCAGGTCGGGGAGGTGAGCGTAGGGCATGCGCGTTCCAGCTTCTACCCCCTGGCGTAACTCCCCTTCACCTCCTCCGGCGCAATCGGCAACATGATCTCGCCCTCATCTTTATCGCCAACGGGCGTCACCCGGCTGGGCGCCGTGCCGGCCAGCACGGCCGTGTAGGCCGCCGCCAGCGCATCCAGCGCGTCATGCGAGAGCAGGCCCGGCAGGTCCAGCACGCCAGAGAGCAGATGATGGGCCGTCAGCTCTTCCAGCGCATCCATCGGATCGGGCACCGCCACTCCGGCCCGGTACAGCACCAGTTGCCGCTGCAGGCGGCCTTCCAGCAGGTTCTTTTGCGTCGGCAAGTGGCCCAGCAGCACCGTGTAGCAGGCGTGCGGATGCACCTCGAACATCTGCCGCGGCGCATAACTGCCGGCCCGGTAGCGCTCGAAGCCGGCTGCCCGCAGCCCGGCATACAGCTGAAAGCCCACCTGCATCCAGGTGGGCGCGGCGGCCTCGTCGGCCGGCGTGGCATACAGCCCAATCCCGCGCTGGCGCAGCAAATACTCGCTCACCTTGTAACCGCGCCAGCGGCCCGGCGCCGGCGGCGGCGTCAGCTGCGCCCGGTAATCCGCCGAAGCCATCAGGCCGGCGTTCGGCCCCTGCGGCGCGTCCACCGCCACCACGGCGCTCGGGTAGGCCAGCACCGCGCTCAGCACCTCCATTAGCCCGCCGGTGGCCTCCAGCACCACCGCGCCCAGCTCCGCGTCCAGCACCGCGTAGTTCATGGGCCGCTTGCCGGCCGTGGGATCGATGCCGATGAAAACTGTGTCTGTCATAGTCGGCATTGTAGCACCGCCCCCTGTTAAGCCATTGGCAGACGTGCCAGGTTTATTAAAACCTGGCACGTCTTAACATTGATAACCCCTCGCCGGCTTTGGCCCTTCATCGGCTGGCCCCGGCGCATCACTTTACCGTGTATGATTTGGTTGACTAGCGGCGCACCGCCAGCGCGCGTTTTCAGCCGCCCAGACATTGGAGCATCCAGTTGACCAACACCCAGGCAGACGAACACCACCCCGCACCCATGCGGGTCGCCGAGCTTTGGCGCTATCCGGTCAAGTCACTGGGCGGCGAAAAACTGGAGAGCGCCGAAATCGGCCAGGATGGCATCGCCGGTGATCGCCGCATCATCGTCATCAACGAGCGCACCGGCCGCATCCTCACCGCGCGCTCGCATCCCCGCCTGCTGGCCCTCAAAGCCGCGCTCGGCCCCGACGGTCAAGCCTCCATCGACGGGCAGCCCTGGGATAGCCCCGCAGCCGCGCAGGCGGTGATGGCCGCTGCGGGGCCGCGTGCCCAACTGCTGCGCTGGGATGGGCCGGAGCGTTTTGATATCTTGCCGCTCCTGGTTGCCACCGATGGCGCCATCCAGGCCCTCGGCTATGACCGGCGCCGGCTCCGCCCCAATCTCGTCATTGGCGGCGTGCCCGGCCTGGCCGAGCGCGGTTGGCCCGGCCGTCAGGCCCGCATTGGCGCGGCCGTGCTTGCGTTCGCGCAGTTGCGCGAGCGCTGTGTCATGACCACGTATGATCCTGATACCCAGGCGCAGGATCACGCCGTGCTCCGCCGCATCGTGGACGAATTCGACGGCAAACTTGCGCTGGACACCGCTGTGGTGGCCGGCGGGCGCGTGGCCGTGGGGGATCTGGTGGAACTTCTCTGACGCGCCGCGGCCGGTCATGGGTGTGGCCTGGCGCGGGCGCGCCGCCCACCCAGGGCCTTTGCCCCGCGGCCAAATCCACAACGAAGCAGCTACCGAACCAGCACGAGTTGATTCTCCAAAGCGCCGCCGTCTGGCCCGTACGCCGCCACCCGCGAGCCGTCGGCGCGGAACAGGCCGACCTGCACCTGATAGCACCCATCCGCCGAGCGCGTATCCAGGGCAATGGGGCGCACATCGTGGACGAGTGCGCGCGCCGGCAGCCCGCCGAAGGGCAGCATAGCGCCCAACGCCAGCCCGCTGCCCAACCCCGCCAGGTTGCCCGAACAATCAAAGGCGTTGCGGAAAATCGTCGCCTGCGGGTCAGGCCCGAGGTACAGCCCATCCAGGGTCACGGTTAACAGCGAACCCTCCACGCGCAAGCTGACGTCCGTCAGGTACACCGAATATTCAAAGCGGCCCAGGAAGCGCGCCGGCGCCGGCGGCCCAGCCAGGGTCACGTGTCCCGCATCGCGCATCGGCGCCTGGGTGTCGGTGTAGCTCGTGAACCAGGCGTGGTCCATCCCGGCGACGTGCGCGCTGAAAATTAAAGTATTCCACAACTCGCTGGCCCCCTCGTTGACGGTCGAAATAAAGTGATTTTTGAAGTCGGGCAGCAGATCGGGAAAGGTGGCGATGGTCGCATCCAGTCGCACGCCGGTGTTCAAGTAGATCAGATCCGGCAAGCTCAGGTGCGGCGCCAGCACGGCCAGGCCATCGTGCCCCCGCGGATACCAGATCTGACGATACGACATCCAGTTGACTGTATTGATGATCAGATGCCGATCGGCCGGATAGCGGCGCGCGACGTCGTCCAACTGCCGCAGCGTCGTTAAGGCCAGCACGTTTAGCCCGGCCTGGCGCGCGGCATGCACGCTCGGTATGCCCAGCGCCGCCAGCGCCAGCGCGCCGCTCACGGCCTGGCCGGCCAGCCGCTGCCAGCGCCCCTGCCCCGCGCCAGCCGCCTCCACCAGCACCACGCCCCACAAAACGGCCGCCGCCGGCCCGGGGAATATACAGCAAGCGCTGGCTGGTGTTGATGTAATCGAAGCGCAGCGCCACCACGATCGGCAGCATCGCCAGCGCCGTCCAGGCGGCGGCAAACCCCACCACGCGGCCTTTGCCGCGGCGCCACAGCCAGGCGACCGCCGCCGCCAGCGGCGGCAGCCCGCACAGCCAGATGGCGCCCAGGTCCCAGTCTTTCAGCCGGGTGATCCACAGCGCGGCCAGGGGCTGAAACGGATAACTGGGGGCTTGCAGGAAGAAAGACAGCTTGGCCAGAACCTCCGCGCCGTCGCCCAACGCCCACGCCGGCGCATTGGCGTCGCGACTCTTCGGCACGCGCAGCCAGATCGGCAGAAAGATGGCGCTGGCGGCCACCAGCGCCACCAGCAGCCACAGGTGCCGCCGCGAAAACGCCCGGTCGTACGTCCCAACCCCGCCACCATCAGCGGCCCGGCCATCACGCCCGCCTCGTGCGCCGTGGGCGCGACCAGCGCCATCACCAGCGCCAGCCCGGCAAAAGCCCGGCCGCCGCCCTGGGCGTAGTGCAGCAGCGCGGCCAGCCCGGCCAGGGTCAGGTCCGCCAGCCACATGTGGGTGGCGGCGCCCAAATAGGCCACCGACTGCGTTGCGAATGGAAAGGCGGCAAACAGCCCGGCCGTGACAATCGCCACCGCGGCGCGCCCCCCGGCCTGGCCCGCTTTGGCAGTGCGCTCGGGCCTGGCCCACAGCACCCCGGCCACATAGCCGGCCAGAATGGCGGCCAGCACATGCCCCAGCACCACGCACAGGTGCGGCAGCGGGCTGGCGCCAAACGGCAGATGCTCGAAGTACAGCTTATCGATCGTTAGCGTCAACGGCCTGAAATAGGGCAAGCCGGTCGCGCTGGTCCACAGGCTCCCATAACTCCTGGTCGTGACGAGGTTGAAATGCGGGTAGTCGTCCCAGTAGTATGGCAGAGTCAGGTCAGGCCCATACAGCGCCAGAGCGATCAGGCTGGGCAGCAATACCAGGCTGGCCAAGCGCAGCCAGCGCCGAAAAGAAGCGGGCACGCCGGCATAATTCTGCATCTTTCTGCCCGCCGCACACGCGCTCGGGCCCACCCGCGCCTCTCTCGGCCGCCTGCCCGGCCACGCCGGCCCCGGCTGAGCGAGCGCCCTTCCACATAGGAGTGTCGCCGGATGGTAATCCGCGAGCCCGTCGCAAAACTCGTCTCGCGCCCGCGCGCCGCAGCCGTGCTGCTCGGGCTCGCGCGAATCGCCGCCCCGGCCCCGGCCCAGCCCGCCCGGCTGGCCGCCGGCCCCACCGGCGCCGCCCACGGCCCGGCGCCCGCCTCAACGCTCTTTCTGCCGCTGGTGATGAAGCAGCACCTGCTCGAAAAGCTGGCATTCGAGTCGGACCGGGATGGGAATGCCGAGATTTACGTCATTCAGTCCGACGGCTCCAACCAGACCCGCCTGACCTTCAACCCCGCCGACGACTTTGCCCCCGCCTGGTCGCCCGACGGCGCGCGCATCACGTTCACCTCGAAGCGCGACGGCGGCTTCACCGTCTATGTCATGAATGCCGATGGCTCCAACCCGCTGGCCCTCACCAGCGCCACCAAAACGGACTCGTGGTCGTCCTGGTCGCCGGATGGCCAACACATCGTCTTTCAGTCCTATCGCGACGGCGGCGGCTCCGAAATCTATGTCATGAACCCCGATGGCAGCAATCAGACGCGCCTGACGAACAGCCCGGCC
This sequence comes from Anaerolineales bacterium, assembly GCA_043734225.1. Classification (GTDB taxonomy): domain Bacteria; phylum Chloroflexota; class Anaerolineae; order Anaerolineales; family UBA6663; genus JAYTFQ01. The sequence goes on from JAYTFQ010000588.1 coordinate 5,009, forward strand.
ATCAAGGAGCAGCCCAAGTATTCGCCGGATGGCAGCAAGATTTTGTATAGCTATCTGAGCACGGATTTCTTCAACCACACGCCGCAAGGGGAGATTTACGTCATGGATGCCACTGGCGCCAACCAGACCCGGCTCACCTTTGATCAGGCCAATGACTTCTATGCCAATTGGTCGGGCGACGGCAGCCACATCGTCTTCTTCTCGCAGCGCGCCCCGGGCGGCGTCTTTGTGATGCAGGCCAATGGCTCGAATGTCACGCATCTGCTCAATGGCGATGAGCCTGATTGGTCGGCGGACAGCCAGCGCGTCGCCTATGTCACCAGCGACGGCATCAACATCGCCAACGCCGACGGGAGCAACGCCGTCCTCATCTCAGACCACCACATGAACCTGGACAGTTGGCCGCGCTGGCATCCGTGACACCGCCAACGCCCTCACAATGACAGACCTGCCAGGCGCTACGCGAAACCTGGCAGATCTTAACAATGTTAATTCATCGCCCGCCCTCTCGCCTCATTCCTCGGCTTCCCCAGGCTCCAGCCGCATCTCCGTCTGCTCGCCCGGCGTCTCCGGCCGGTCCAGGCTATCTCGCCGCCCTGGGCGCGCCGCGCCGGCCGGCGCGCGCTCCGCCGCCAGCCGCGCCGCCAGTTGCTCCAGCAGCGCCCGGTCGCCTTTGTAGGGCGGCAGCCAAGGCTTCTCCTCCACCATCCGCAGCACCCGCACCAACGACTTGCCTTCGGCCAGCAGGTGCCCGGCCAGCAGCGGCCGCGTGCGGTGCACCCCCTTGGGGCCGTGCAGCAGCACCTTGCGCCCGCCGGCCAGCGCCGCCTGAATGAACTGCACCCCCAGCGCCAACTGGTCCAGCCGGTACAGCGCCTCGTCGTCCACCGGCAGCCACAGCGCCGCCCACGGCAGCGGGTCGCGGTAGGCCACCGGCCCCTCCCCAGAGACTGTGATCACCGCGCTGACCCCCGCCTGCGCCTGAAAATCGCTCCACGACTCGCGCACATAGTCGCCGCCCGCCGCGAAAATGGAATCCGTTACCCAGGTCATGCGGCCAGTATAAGTCAATATGCCGGTCGAAGTGG
>JAYTFQ010000589.1:0-5469 GCA_043734225.1 Anaerolineales bacterium
GTTTGTGGACGATCTGCATTGGGCGGACGTGGCCACCCTGGACACGCTGGCCTACCTGGCGCGACGCTTCACGGCCGAGAGCAAACCATTCCTGCTGCTCCTAACCGCCCGCGCCGAGGCGCTGGCTCAATCGCCAGCGGCTCAGTCGCCAGCGGCAGTAGCGCCGCCGGCCTCCAACCAGCCGCTGGCAGCCTGGCTGGCCGGGCTGGCGCGTGATCTACCCGTAACCCATCTGCGGCCCGGACCGATGAGCCAGGCCGAAGTAGCCGAGATGCTGCTGCATCTGGCCTTGCAGCCCGAAGCCGCGGCAGCGCTCAGCGCCTGGCTGATGGTGGAAACCAAAGGCCAGCCGTTCTTTATGGCCGAAACCCTCAAGGCCATGGCCGCCAGCAGTTGGCCGCCGGTCATCCCCGCCCGCGGGCTGCTGCCGCCAAGTGTGCGCGCCATGCTGCAGGCGCGCTTGAGCGGACTGCTTCCGGCCGGCCGCGATCTGCTCGCGGCGGCGGCGGTGCTGGGACGCCCAGCCAGCTTTGACGAGTTGAACGTCGTCTCTGGCCTGGACGAGGCCAGCGCGCTGCTGGCATTGGATGCGGCGCTGGCGGCGCGGCTGCTGGTGGAAAGCAGCCAGGCCCGACCCTACGCGCTGGCCCACGATCAAATCCGCGAGGTGCTGCTGGCCGATACCGGCCAGGCGCGGCGGCGGGTGTTCCACCGGCGCGCGCTGGCCGGGCTGGCAGCGGCCGCGCAGCCCGCCGAGTTGGCCCACCATGCCCTGGCCGCCGGCTTGCCCCAGCCAGCCTTCAGCCACAGCGTGGCCGCGGCCGAAGCCGCCCTGCGCGTGTTCGCCGTCCGGGATGCCCTGCACCACTTCGAGCAAGCCGAAGCGCTGCACACGGCGGGCGGCGTGAGCGCCAGCGAAACGGACCTGAGCCGGCTGTTCCTGGGGCTGGGGCGCGCCCATGAGCTGCTGGCCCAATCGGCCGGCGCGCGCGCTGCCTATGCCAGCCTGCTGGCGCATGCCCGCGCCGGCAGCTCGGTCGCCAGCGGCCGAGCGCAACTGGCCGGCCTGGCGCTCAGCCATCTGGCCACGGTCGCCGCGCATGACTATGCCTTCAGCGAGTCGGCGGCGTTATTGCAGGAAGCCGGGCAGTTGGCCGAGCAGTCTGGCGACAAGGCCGCGCTGGCCGATTGCGAATGGCGCCTGGCGCAGCTGGCGCACCATCAATACCACCTGCGCGATTCGCTGCGGCACGCGGAGCGCGCGCTGGCGCTGGCGCGCACCCTGGGCGATGCCATCTTCAGCACCAACTGTCTGAACACCATCGGCTATGCCCGCATGCTGTTGGGTGATTTGGACTGCGGGGCGGCGGCCATGGAAGCGGCCCGCGCCGGCTACGCGGCCCAGGGCGACCGGGCGCTGGAGGTGGATTGCCTGACGGCACTGGCCGCCGTGCAGGTCTGGCGCGGCCAGGCCGCGTCGGGCGCGGCGCTGGCCGAACAGGCCTATGCCACCGCGAAAGAGATCGAAAACCCTTGGGGCCAGGTGTACAGCAGCAACTGGCTGGCCATGGCTCGCCAGGACCTGGGCGATCTGGATGGCGCGCTGGCCGCCGCCCAGGCTGGGCGGGCCGTGGCCGAGGCCAACAGCTTTATGCCGGTCGGGGCCATCAACCTGCTGGTGCTGGGCGCGGTCTGGCGCGCTCGCGGCGATCCGACGCGCGCGCGTGAGCTGCACCGCGCCGCCCAGGCAATTGGCCAGGCCGGCCAGATGCCGGGCTTTACCGAGATGGCGGCCGGCGAGCTGTGCAGCGACTGCGCGCTGCTGGGCGATTGGCCGGCGGCCGCCGAGTACGCCGGCGCTGCCCTGGCCGCGCGCGGGTATGAGTCGCTGCCGCTAGTCATCCCGCTGCGCTGGACCGAGACTGAGGCGCTCATTCGCGCCGACCAGTCCGCCCTGGCCCGAGACGATGCACAGAAATGGGGCGCCCTCGTGGCCGGCGTGCCGCGCCTGTGGCAGGCACACCAGGCGTCAGAGGACGCGCTGCGCGCACACGGTCATTCATAGCTGAAGTGTTCCCGCACATGAGGCGGCGCGGCCAGCGGTGCTGGGCACGCCGCCTCATGTGCGGGAGAAAGCGAAGTCAAGGATGGCAGATGTATCAACGACCGTTTTGCCTTGGACACAACCCGGTTGGCTGCAAGCGGCCAGCGGCTGGATCGAAACGCAGTTAGCCGCGCAGGGGCTAGCGCTGGCCGGCCCCATCGACCAGCCGCATGTGCGGCCCTGGTCAACGGTGCTGCGCGTCCCCACCCGCACCGGGTTGTTGTATTTCAAAGCCAGCGCGCCGGTGCTGAGCCACGAGGCGGCCCTGACCATGGCCCTGGCGCGCTGGCGGCCCGACTGCATGCCCGAAGTGTTGGCGGCGGATACGGCGCGCAGCTGGCTGTTGATGCGCGACAGCGGCACGCCGCTGCGCGCGCTGATTAAAGCCGATGGCCATTTGCGCCAGTGGCATACCGTGCTGCCGCTGTTCGCCGAGGTGCAGATGGCGCTGGTTGGCCAGCGGGACGAGCTGCAGCAGCTAGGCGCGCTGGACCGGCGGCTGGCGGTGTTGCCGGCTGAGTATGAACGCCTGCTGGCGGATATGGATAGCCTGCTCATCGATAAGCCAGACGGCCTAAGCAGCGAGGCCTATCAGCGCCTGCGCGCTCTGGCGCCGCGCTTTGCCGCCGACTGCCAGCGCCTGGCCGACTTCGGCCTGCCCGAGACCCTGCACCATGATGACTTCCACGATAACAACATCTTCATCCGTGATGGCCGTGTGACCTTCACCGATTGGGGCGAAAGCTGCGTCGCGCACCCGTTCTTCACCACCGTGGTCATGCTGCGCAACGCCGCTTATACGTCGGGGCTGCCGGCTAATGCGCCTGAGGTCGTCGCGCTGCGCGACCGCTACCTGCAGCCGTGGGAACGGCTGGCGCCGCGCGCCACGCTGCTGGAAGCCTGCGCCCTGGCCCAGCGGGTGGGCATGGTGTGCCGCACGCTCACCTGGCACCGCGTGGTGACTAATTTGGCAGAGCCATACCGCTCGGAGAACGCGGACGCGGTGCCGGGCTGGCTGGGAGAATTCCTGGAGTTGATGACGCTGTGAACCTCTCACCAGATCTCCTGAGCGTGCAAGCGAACTGGGCCCGCTTTCGCGCCGGGCAGACGGCCGGCCATTACGAGAGTTTCTTTCAGCGCGCGAACCATCCCAGTCGCCCGTTGGCGTTCTGGATCCGCTACACAGTCTTTAGCCCACGCGGCCACCCCGAGCAGGCTGTGGGCGAGCTGTGGGCCATTGTGTTCAACGGCGAAACGGGGCAGCCTATCGTTGTAAAGCATCAACTGCCCCTGGCGCAGTGCCGCTTTGCCCCAGATCGCTTCCACGTTGAGCTTGGCAAGGCGCGGCTTGAGCCCGGCCACTTGCACGGTTCGGCTGCGTCAGGTGAGCACACGATTGGGTGGGACCTGGACTTTGCCGGCGACGCGCCGCCAATCTTCCTGTTGCCGGTGCGGCTGTATTCCGGAGGGTTTCCCAAGGCGAAGACCTTGGTAGGGTTGCCAATGGCCAGTTACACCGGCAGCCTGACCGTGGACGGTGTGGCCCTGGCGGTTGAAAACTGGACTGGAAGCCAGAATCACAACTGGGGCAGCCAACATACCGACGACTACGCCTGGGGCCAAGTTGCTGGCTTCGACACCCATCCCGACAGCTTTCTCGAAGTTGCCAGCGCGCGGCTGCGCCTGGGGCCATTTTGGACGCCGCGGCTGACGCCTATCGTGCTGCGCCATGCAGGCCACGAAATCGCGCTCACGGCGCTGACCCAGACATTACGCGCCCACGCGAGCGTGCATGACTTCGTCTGGCGTTTTCAATCCGAGACAGCGGCGGTCCGCGTGGAGGGCGAAATCAGCGCGCCTCGCGCGGCCTTTGTCGGGCTGCGCTATGACAATCCTCCCGGGGGCAGCAAAGATTGCTTGAACAGCAAACTGGCCGCGTGCACGCTGACCGTCACCGAGAAACAGCCCGGCCGCCAGGCGACGCCGCAAATCCTGACCTGCCGGCAGCGCGCCGCGTTCGAGATCCTGACCGATAGCCGGCAGCATGGGATCCCAATATTGGCATAACCGATCAATGGGTCAGAAACTGCACTTCTGAAAATTGTGTTGACGGCCCCGCCAATAGCGGCTCGGCCTGTCCTTTGAGGGTGTGGTCAAAGAACGCGGCTGTGTACGCCGTGCTAATGCTCAGGAAGCGCCAGCCGTCGATGGCGCCCAGCCCGCCGCGCAGTTTCAAGAACGGCGCGTAGAACACGCTGTTGTCAGTAAAGTTAAAATGCCGCGCGCCCCGGATCATGATCTGGTAGCCATCCACGCCGAGGCGGCGCTCCACGCTGCCCATATCGCGCCGGGCCTGCTGCCAATCCGGGTCCGATAGATCGGACGGCTCCGACCACTGCGTCATGAAAGGCTGATCCAGGCCGGCCTGGATCACATCACCGTAAGGGTAGCCGTCCAGATTAAGCCCGGCCTTGCAGCGCGCGTCCAGGTGGCAGGTCTCGGCCGCGGACGCCCCGCCAAAGGAGTGTCCCCAGAAACCCACATGCGCCAGGTCCAAGCGGCCGGTGAAGCGCCCATCCGGATCGGACCGATTGAGCGCGGTCGCCTGATCCAGAACAAAACGGTTGTCCGCCGCCCAGACCTGGATCAGGCCGGCCAGAATTTGCTCTGCTTCGGCCGGCGTGGCTTTGTCGGAAATGTTCGCGGCCTCGGCCCTCGGCGCGACGCGGCCATCCGGAAACACCACCACGGCCGAGCTATAGGTGGGCGTGCTGCCAAAGACCACATACCCGCGGCTGGCCAGGTCTTCCGCCAGCGTGGTGTAGTCCGGCAGAATGGGGCCGAGGCCGGGCTGGAGCACCAGCACTGGAAAGGCGCTGGGCGCGGCGGCCAGCGGCGCGGCCAACACGGCATGCGGCTGAACCACGGAAAGGTCTTGAATCAGGAGTTGGGCCAGGATTTCAGGCGGTTGGCCTTGCAAACACGCTGCGCGCCAGGTCGGGGGCAAGTACGGCGCGGGCGCCGCGCTCGCGGCGGCCGGGTCCGTGGGATACCACACCCACACATCTAGCTCGCGCTTGCCGTCCTGGCCGGGGCCAAACGTCTCGGCGCGCGCCAGGTCCACCCAGTCGTATTCGACCCGGCCGACGCCATACGGGCCGGCCGGTGTGGGCAGCGTCACGGGGCGGCTGTGCAGCCATCCCATCACCAGCAGCAGGCCAATCACAGCTGTCACACCCAGGATGGCCAGGCCGATAAACAGGCGGAAGAGAAGTTTGAGCAGGCGCATTCACCGACTTAACACCTGGCCGAGCAGCGATGTGACAACAACGCACGCGGGATGAAATGTGTTTTGTGAAGCATCG
>JAYTFQ010000590.1:0-4702 GCA_043734225.1 Anaerolineales bacterium
ATTGCCAATAACTTGGCCGTCATTGCGGCGTATCTCAACAAGCACAAACTCACGTTAGCCGAGGCGCTGTCGTGACAGCACCACTTTTTGGACAAGAACTAGATAGTTGCGCAGCTCAAATGTGTCCAGGTCCATGGCCAACGGCCGCTACTGGCTGCGTGTGAAATCGATTATCCAATTCGTTTCCCAGGTCTGGCCGCCATCCGGCGAGAAGGCCTGTTCCCAGCGGCAGGTATTTGCGGATAACACGGTCCAAATGAAGCTGCTAAAGATGGCCTTGCCTTCGAACAATTCCTGTGCCAAAAACTCGCCTCGGCCGGCGATGAATGACCCAATCATCGGCAGCTCCAGCGTGCCGTGCACCCCGTCGGCCCAATAGATGCGCCATTGCTGCGAGGCGGCGTCGAACAGCCGCAGGGTTGCGCCCCGCGTGGCGCCGGCCTGGCTGTTGAAAACCACCTCATCGATATTGCCGAGGCCGCCCAGAATGGGCCGCGCGGTTGCCTGACCATCGAATTCATCCCAATCGGTCGATCCCTTCAGCCGTGCGCGCAGCCGCCGGCTGTGCAGTTTCCAATCGCCCATAAAGAAATCGAAATCCACGCGCCCGTCGTGAGTTCGTGCTTCCGCCAGCATAGTGATTTCTCCTGTTGTGAATAACACTGCTCGCCCAATTGAGCTCAGTATGCAGGGTTAATAGGGCAGGAACGGCCCTAATTTAGCCGGTCGGAACAGACTGATAGGGCTGTTTCAGGGAGTGGTTGCGGGGGCGGACGCTGGCAGCATGTCCTGCGGCGGAATGGCGGGTGTGGATTGCCAGTCTAGCGGGGGATGGGGCGTCAGGCGCGGAGTCAGGGCGTCGCTGTTGCCATCAGCCAGGCTGATGGGCGTCGCCACCACAATCAGGCGATGCGTGTTGCTGGCATATGGCCAGCAGGTCACCAAGGTCAGCCGCGTGTCCTGCGAGGGCTCGATCCAGCGCGCATTCGCCAGCCGCACATCCAGCTTCTGAAATCGCTCGGGCAGGATCATGGTCAAGGCCACGCGGTACGCAAACTGCGTGTCGCCCGAATACATCAAGATCACATCGCCCGGCTTTAGGTCGGCCAGATGCCCGAAGACTTCCCCGTCCAGATTGTTGTGCCCGACGAAGACAGTGTTGCCCGGCAGGCCGAGTGAAACTGATGTGGTGAGCCAGCCGGCCGCAAGGGCGTTTGGGGCCACCCACTCCAGAACCGATTGCCCTTGCACAACGAATGCCTGGATTTTGGCCGGAACCGCCGGCGCATCCAACTTGATCGCGGGAATCACGATTCGGTCCGGGCGCCAGATCGGCAGCGGGGTCGGCGGCAGGCTCGGGCCGGTCGCCGTGGCTAGACCGGTCAGAAGGGCCGCTGAGGGCAGCGTGCCGCTCGGCTCGGGGCTCGGGCTCCCGCTGGCACGTGTGGTCGGCAGCGCGCTGCTCAACCCATTAGCTGGCGCGGGCAGCGTCGGCGCTTCCAGTTGTCCAGATGTTTCAACCAGGGGCGCCAGCAGCGGCACAAAATCCTGGCTCGACCCGCCGCCATCGATCTGGTCCATGTACGCAGGGTTTTGGCGCGCATTCGCGATGGCGCCGCCCGCGGCCGCTGCACTGACGAGCAGACCCAACACAATCAGCCAGGTGCTGGCACTTGCCATGGAAAACCGCCGGTAATGCATTTGAGGCTCAGTCCTCTAAAACAAGGCAGGGGCGCACTCGTCATGAGTGCGCCCCTGCCAGTTAGTCAAGTATGTTTCTGAGCTAGGCGCCGCGTTTGCGCCGCAGTCCGAAACCCAGCGCCACCAGGCCCAGGCCCAGGAAGCCGAGCCCGAACATCCCCATCTGGCGCAGAGCCAGCGCGTGTTCTGCCGACAGATCCGCTCCCGTGACCGGCAAGAGCACTGGTGCCGCGACCGTGGCCGAAGCCGTAGCACCCGGCGCGACCGTTGCGCCTGGCACGGCAGTGGACGAAGTGGTGGTCAGGCAGGCCACGATGTCTACCGCACCGGCCGCTGTGGACTGCATGTAGTGACCGGCCGGCGGCGTGGCGTGCCAATCGTAATGGCCGATCGGCAGGTGGATCACGATCTTATTAAGCGCCGTGTCGGTGGCGGAGGTGATATCCGGCCCCAGGCCGTAAACGATGACCCCAGCCGATAACCCAACCCGAACTTCACCCAGACCGTTGATCGCGCAGTCAAATTCCACGCCGACATAGGAAGGCGCGGACTGCGTGGGCGTAAACGTTGCGCTGGGCGTGAGCGTCGGACCGCCGGGCGTGACGCTCGGCGTCGCCGTGCCGCCGGGGCCAGGGGCCCCGGCGCAGCTCGGGCCGGAGATAGAGTCGTTATCCAGCGTAACGTTCCCAGTCAAGGCCAGCGCGCGCCCCTCTAGGTGTACGCCGCTTACCATTGTTACGCTAGCCTGGGCAATGATGGTTCCCACAAATGAGCCGGCCAAACTGGCCGAGCTAGTGACCGCCCAAAACACGCTGCATGGCGCGGCACCATTGATCAAATTGACGGTGCCGCTAGACGTGAGGTCAGATGACACCAAGAAAACGTATACACCGGGGCCGTTTAGCGTAAAGACAGTGGTGAGAAGGGCCGATCCAACTGCGTAAACGCCGGGTCCAACCTCAAGCCCGTTCAAATTCGGCCCAAGATTTGTTCCAGGCCCTTGGCTGGTCAAGGCCGTGTAAGCAGATGTGGCGTCCCCTTCTGGCCCAACAGGAGCGAATACTTTGTTCGCCGCAGTGCCGGGAGGAAATCCGGTGATTGAACTATCTGCACCCACATTGCCCGAAAGCACTGAGGGGCCGCTATTAGTGACGCCAGCCTTTCCCAAAACCGAAAAAGGGTCGGCCTGGCCTAATCCGGGCGCGGTGGCGGCATTCGGGCGGCTCAGCGGCGCGGCCTGGGCTACCGCGCCCACTCCCCCAAATACAGAGACGAGCAGCAGGCTCACGGCCCCCACGATACCCATTAAGCGAGCGAAACGCTTTTGGCGGCTCCAAGTGCTAAGAATTCTCATGCTTGTTCTCCTCCCCTTATCTGGCTGGATCCAAGTGACATTTGCGCGTCGAAAATGAATTGTCCGATGAGTCACCAGGTCAGGAGCGTATGATAATGTCCGACGCTACACCCCGCCCAAGCCTGTGTATTCCCTATTTTTCCAATATAACGACGAAGAGTCTCAATATCGTCACAATGGCCTCCGGGCGGCGGTTGGCGGGAACAGCGTTCAAACGTATCATGTGCGCCATGAACATCCCGGCTAAATTCCAAATTGCACTCAATCGCTTGCAAGACGAAGTGGTTACCGGTCGCGAGAAAGGTTTGCCAGCTGGCGCCTGGCGCTTTGGCGACCTGGGCCAACAGGGCTGGAACGTGCTGCGCGGGGATGTGCCCCTGCCGGCCATGGTCATCCGCTGGGCGGATGTCGCGCATAACATCCAACTGATGCAGGCCTACTGCGACCGGCAGGCGGCCTGGCTGGCGCCACACGGCAAGACGACTATGGCCCCGCAAATCTTCGCCGCCCAGTTGGAAGCCGGCTCTTGGGCTATCACCCTGGCCAACATCCCCCAGGTGCAAGTGGCGCGCAGCTTTGGCATGACGCGTGTGCTGCTGGCCAACGAGGCCATCAATAACTACGACGCCCGCTACCTGGCCCGCGAGTTGGCCGCCGACCCGGCTTTTGAGCCCTATGTGTTGGTGGATAGCGCCGAAGCGGTGGCGCGCCTGTCGCGCGCCTTGCACAGCAATGATCCGGGCCGGCCGCTCAATGTCTTGGTGGAATTGGGTATGCCCGGCGGCCGCTGCGGCATCCGCACGGTGGCCGAGGCCCGCGCGCTGGCCGAGCAGGTGGTTGCCACCGGCGGGCGGCTGCGGCTGGCGGGCGTGGAAGGTTATGAAGGCATTGCGCCCGGTGCCAGTCACGGCGAGGCGGCGGCTGGGGCGACTGCATTCTTACAACAGTTGGCCGAAGCGGCCCGCGCTGTCCGGCCGCTGGCCGCGCCTGATGAGACCTTCCTGCTGACAGCTGGCGGGAGCATGTTCTTTGACCTGGTCGTTGAGCAGTTGGGCCAGCAGGCTCTGCCCGCGGCCCAGCTCGTGCTGCGCTCAGGCGGCTATGTCACCCACGACACGGTGCACTACGCCGAAGGCTCGCCGCTCGGCGGCAAGCTGGGGCCGGTGGAGACCGAGGCGCAACTGCGGCCGGCGCTGGAAATCTGGTCGACCGTGCTGTCGCGGCCAGAGCCGGACCGCGCCATCCTGAGCATGGGCAAGCGCGATGTGCCGATTGATTTGGATATGCCGGTGCCGCTGTATATGTCGCGCGCAAGCGCCCCCGCTCAGCCGCTGCCCGCCGGGTGCCAGATATTTCGTGTCAACGACCAGCACGCCTATCTGCGGCTGGCGCCCGGCGCGGATGTGCGCGTGGGCGACCTGGTGGGCTGCGGCATATCCCACCCGTGCACTGCGTTTGATAAGTGGCGGGTGCTGCTGACGGTGGACGAGGCCAGAAATGTCACCGGTGCCGTAAAAACATACTTTTGAATTCGTCTGAAACAAAAATGGCGGCCTGGGCAAGAAGTGCCCAGGCCGCCACTATTTTTTCCTGAGAATGCCCTATTCAAACTCCAGTTCGGCCAACTCCTCCTCACTCCAGTCTTCC
>JAYTFQ010000591.1:0-2369 GCA_043734225.1 Anaerolineales bacterium
GGACTCTCTACGAGAGCAAGGTTACCCTCGCTTCTCCAGCCGCATCTCCAGCCCATACTTCGGCCGCAGCGTGATCACTGGCTGCAGGGCGATGCGCTGCTTGGGGCCGGCGTGCATGCGCCAGTTCCGGGCCAGTGTGGCAATCAGAAGCACCCCTTCCATCCAGGCAAACGACTCGCCGATGCACAGACGCGGTCCGCCGCCAAAAGGGAAATACGCGAATTTCGGCAGTTGGGCTTCCATCTCCGCTGTCCAGCGCTCTGGGCGGAACGCGAACGGCTCCGGGAAGAACCGCGCTTGGTGATGATTAACCCACTGGCTGGCGAGGATGGGTGACCCGGCCGGAATGGTGTAGCCGCCGGCCTCAAACGTTTCCACAGACATCCGCGTCAGCACCCAGGCCGGCGGGTACAGCCGCATGGCCTCAGTCAACACCTGGCGGGTGTAAACCAACTGCGGCAGGTCAGCCATGGTCGGCAGACGACCAGCCAGCACCTTGTCCAACTCAGCGTGCAGTTGGCGCTCCGCTTCCGGGTTTTGTGAGAGCAGGTGCCAGGTCCAACTGAGGGCATTGGCGGTGGTTTCATGGCCAGCCAAGAACAGGGTCATGGCCTCGTCGCGCACCTGCTCGTCGCTCATGCGCGCCCCACCCTCTTCGTCCTGCGCCGCCAGCAGCATCGAGAGCAGGTCGCCCAGGTCCCCCTGGGCGCGATGCTCGGCAATCATGCGGTACATGGTGGCGTTCAGCCGCGCCTGCCCGGCGCGGGACCGGCGCGCCGGCGGCAAATCAAAGGTGGTGATCCACCACCCAAACGGACCGTTGATCTGAAAGAATGAGGCCAGCAGGCCATTGACGGCCTGGCCAATCTCCTCCGCCTCGGCTTCCACGTCCGTGCCAAACAGCGTCTTGCCCACAATGGCCAGCGTCAGGCTCATCATGGCCGCGTGCATATCCAGCACCTGCCCGTCGGCCCAGCGCGCGCTCAGCGCCGCCGCGGCCTGCACCATGCTCTCGGCATAGGCGGCAATGCGCTGGCGGTGGAAAATCGGCTGGATCAGCCGGCGCTGCCGCAGGTGAAAATCGCCTTCGCTGGTGAGCAGCCCCTGCCCCAGCACGCGGCGCGTGGCCTGCAGTGCCGTGCCTTTGACAAACTTGCGGTGCTGGCTGACCAGCAGCGCTTCGATATCGGCCGGACCGCTCAGCAGATACACGTGGCGCGAGGCGAAGCGCAGGTCGACCACCTCCCCATACGTCTCGGCCATGCGCAGCAAAAACCCCGTTGGGTCGCGCCGAAAGGCAAACAACTGCCCCGGCGAACCCACAGGGGCCAGCGGCGATTTGGGACCAGGAACATGAGGCGCAACGGCTACCGACATAAATGCCATCCTTGGCTATGCCGTGGATTGTACCCCCGCCGGTCGCAACCAAGTCGGCGCGGCGGAGTTAATATCGGTGTATAGTGCTCGCGCTATGCCCGGACTGATCACCAGCCTCCAAAACCCGCGCGTTAAGCAGGCGGTCAAGCTGCGCGAGCGCCGCCAGCGCGATCGCGAGGGCTTGCTGTTGGTTGAAGGCGCCGACGAGATTGCGCTGGCCCTGGCCGGCGGCGCTCGGCCGCAGACACTCTTCTATTATCCCGGCCTGAGCGCACAGCCAGTGGAGGGCGTGCTGGCGGCAGCCGCACAGGCCGGCGTGGAGCTGATCGAAGTCAGCCTGACGGTTTTTCAGAAGCTGGCCTTCCGCGAGAACCCGGATGGCCTGCTGGCCGTCGTGCCGGCGCCGTCGCGCAAACTGGGCGACCTGGCGCTGGGGCAGCGGTCGCTATTGGTGGTGGCCGAGGCGGTTGAGAAACCCGGCAACCTGGGCGCGCTGCTGCGCTCGGCCGATGCCTGCGGCGCGGATGGGGTGATCGTCTGCGACCCGGCCACGGACCTCAACAACCCAAACGTGGTGCGCTCCAGCCGCGGCACGCTCTTCACCGTGCCCCTGGCCGAGGCCAGCAGCGCCGAGGCAATTGCCTTTCTGCGCGCTCGGCACATCGCCATCGTGGCCGCCACCCCGCAGGCCACGCAGCTCTACACGCAGGCCGATCTGCGCGGCGCGGTGGCCATCGTCGTCGGCGCCGAGGACGAAGGTCTCAGCCCAACCTGGCTTACCCAGGCGGATGTGACCGTCCGCATTCCGATGCTTGGCCAGGTCAACTCGCTCAACGTGTCCACGGCCGGCACATTGCTCATGTACGAAGCGGTCCGGCAGAGGCAAAAAGAGTAATCAGTCATTGGCAAGCGGTCAGCATCTGCTCAACCTGTCTTCAAGTGCCGGCCGAATTGGATGACGCGGGACGCGGACAGACGAACGTCTGTCCGCG
>JAYTFQ010000592.1:0-3556 GCA_043734225.1 Anaerolineales bacterium
TCATGTACGCTTCACCCTATTCCAAATCCGTACTATCCGATTTATCCGTTCCATCCGTTGAAGAGTCTTTTCTTCCTACACCGGATGCAGCCCCGGAAACCCCAACCCCGCCGCCTCTTCAAACCCGCACATGATGTTCATCGCCTGCACCGCGCTGCCGGCGGCGCCCTTCATCAGGTTATCAATGGCCGCCAGCGACACCACGCGCCCGCTGTCCGGGTCCAGGTCAAAGCCCACATCGGCGTAGTTCGAGCCGGCCAGGATCTTGGGATCCGGCACGCGGTGGATGCCCGTCTTGTCCTTCACAATGCGCACAAAGGGCTCATTGTTATAGGTGCTGCGGTAGGCCTTCCACAAATCCTTCTCGGCCGTGCCGGGCTTGACAAACGCGTGCGCCGCAGCCAGCGCCCCGCGCACCATGTCCACCGCTGTCATGCTCAAATGCACGTTGTCCAGGCCCAGCTCCTGGATCACCTCGGCCGTGTGCCGGTGGCCGGTGGGCGCGTAAGCCCGCACCGAGTGGCTCTTTTCCGGGTGATGGGTGCCGGGGTTCACACTGGCGCCCGCCTCGGACGAGCCGGTTTTTACGTCCACGATGATCGGCACGCCTGGCGCTAGCAGCCCCGAGCGCACCAGAGGCAGCAGCGCCAGGATAGAAGCGGTGGCGTTGCACCCCACGCCGCTGATGTAGTGCGCCGTCTTCATGGCCTCGCGCTGCGTCTCCGGCAGGCCATAGGTAAATTGGCCCATGTACTGCGGCGCCTTGTGGTCCTGGCCGTACCAGCGCCGGTACAGCGCCGGGTCGCGCAGCCGGAAATCCGCCGACAGGTCCACAATGCGCGGCGCCAGCGGCAGATAGCGCTCAATGTTTTTCTGCGCCTCGCCGTGCGGCAGCGCCAGGAACAGCACGTCACAGGCCTGCAGCGCCGCCTGGCTGACGAATTGCAGTTGGGTGCGCTTGCGCAGGTTGGGATGCTGCTGGTGGATGTATTCGCCGGCATGGCTTTCGGAGGTGGCCTGGACAATTTCCGCCCCCGGGTGAAAGAGTAGCAGCCGCAGCAGCTCGCCGCCCGTGTAGCCGGAGGCCCCCACGATGCTCACCCGCACCGGCTGGCCCGCGGCCTCCGCGGCACTCACGCGCCGGCCCCGGCTGCGCCCGGCGCCGCGGCCACCGGCGCCTTTTGGCGCCCAATGGCCAGGGTGTAGTCGATCACCTTGCCCGGGATGTCCACGCCCGTAGCCGGCACGGACGAGTGAAACTCCATGGTGTGGTTCACTTCATTGATCAGCAGACCGCGCTGGCCATCCTCGAACAGATCAATGGCCAGCACGCCGCCACCCACCGCCCTGGCCGCTGCCCGGCAGATCTTGTCCAGCTCCGCATCCACCGGGCAGTTTGTGCCGATCCCGCCGCGGGCCGTGTTGGTGATCCAGTGCGGCGAGGTGCGATAAATGGCGGCAATAGTCTCGTCGCCGACCACGAAGGCGCGTATATCGCGGCCCGGCTTTTCAACGTATTGCTGGATGTAGTAAATCTGCTGCTGATAGTTGCCCAGCACTTCGCGATGCTCAAGCACCGCCTCGGCCGCCTCGCGGTCGTTCACCTTTGAGACCAGCCGCCCCCACGAGCCCACCACCGGCTTCAGCACTACCGGATAGCCCATCTCCTCGATGGCCGCCAGCGCTGACTCCGGGGTAAACGCCACTCGCGCGTTGGGCTGGGGCACGCCCGCGGCTTCCAGCGCCGCCGTGGTGGCCAGCTTGTCGCCGCAGGTGGCCGCCACTGCCGATGGGTTGACCGTCGGGATGCCCCAGCTATTCAGAATGTGCGTCGCATACAGGCCGCGCCCGTAAGACAGGCTGCGCTCGAGCACGACGTCATATTGACGCCACCTGCCCGGATTGGACAGATCGAAGCGCACTTCGCGGTCGTCCAGCCGGTCATAGTCCACCCCGCGTTTGTCCAGCGCCTCGAACAGCCACTTCTCCTCGACGCGAACCCTAGACAGCAAAACAGCCAGTTTCACCTACTCGCCCCAGTCTTCGGCTTCCTGGGGGGCCAGCGCCAGCGCCACGTCCGGCGCCACCGCGGTCACTTCCAGGTCAACACCGCAGTCCGGGCAAACAACGATCTCGCCGGCCAACACGCCATCCAGCTTCAGGCTTGCTTCACATTCGGGGCAAATTGCGTTCATGATCATCCTCCACAGGCAAATGAAAAGGCCTCTCGCCGTGAGAGGCCTTCGGTTTCCAGGTTGAGCGCGTGGTTATTTGTTGCTGCGCGTCTAACAAGCGAAAACGCCGAAGGCCACCATATTTGGCTTCGGACGACGCGGAGAACGAACGGCAACCACGATGTTATTAATTAACACAATGCGAAAAATAACACTTACAGACTGATCCGTCATCATGCAACACGCACAATGCTAGAGCTATCTCATTGGGCATATTGCTGCCCACCGCCGGCTGGCAACACCCGTTTGGGTAACTGGCCAACGCTGGCAGTATACCGCAAACCAGTTCATAGTGCTACTGTTAATTGTAGGAGCACCCTGCAGGCGCGATCGGCAGCAGCCCTCGTTGCAATTTACGCCAATTCCGCGCAGTTAATTGTGAGAGCGTCTTGCAGGCGCGATTGGCGGCAGCCCCTCGTTGCCATTTACGTCAATTCCGCGCAGTTAATTGTGGGAGCGCCTTGCAGGCGCGATTGGCGGCAGCCTTATCGTCGCCATTTGCGTCACTTTTGAGCAGCAACCTCGCAACTCGACGCCCCGGCTCCCCCGCGCCCTTTCCCTTATGTCACCCGCCGCTTCATTTGCCGCTTTCCGCCGCTTGCGCCGCTTGCGCCGCTTCAAAACAGGTGGGGTGGGGGCCAGGTCGGGGCAATGCCCTAATTGTTACCATAACGAACGTCTGTTCCCGCCTCGTTGTCAAAAACCTCCATCCGCAGCCGCCCGCCAGCCTCATAACAGTAGTGCGCCCCAAACGGCGCCGCTGCCTCTGGCCGGTCGAACACCAAGGGCAGCAGGCGCGGCAGGTCTTCCAGCGTATCCAGCACCGCTACTTGCTCCCGCGCCACCCATGCCAGCGCCCCCTCGGCTGAGGCCGTCACCTGCCGGCTCGCCGACCGCGCGCTGAACACATACAGGCCAATCCCTGGCGCGCCTTCCAGATCGATGGCAATCACGCCCCGCAGTAGTAGGTTTGTCACATCCAGCCCGGCCTCTTCACGTATCTCGCGCCGGGCCGCCGCGTGTGGGCTCTCACCGCGCTCCACGTGCCCGCCCAAGCCGTTGTACTTTCCCGCCCACAACTTCTTGTTTTGCGCGCCCTGGATCAACAGCACGTCCTCGCCGTTTGTCACGAAGCACAGCACACGGGGGATGATTTGATATCGGGGTGATGGTGATGCGGTAACTGGTAATTGATAATTGGCAATTGGTGCTGGGCCTTCACTCATGTGAGAAGTCTCCCCGCCAATCCGCCCGATCTGTAACTGACCAGTCGGGCGGCGCTGACCTTTCAACGTAACCAGAGAAATCAAGGAACTCTTGGC
>JAYTFQ010000593.1:0-3553 GCA_043734225.1 Anaerolineales bacterium
CTTGTGGAGCCCGGGGTGCAAGGCCCCTTCTGTTGGGGCCAAACCCCGGGTGGGGTCGGCCCACTGGGCGGGATTGTGCGAAAAACCTACCCTTGTGAGCACTCCGCTCCCCCCTTCTCCTGCACCGCGCCCTTGCCTCTCGCGGCCAGGAGAGCGGGGGGCCGGGGGGGGTGGGGCGCCCCGCTGGCCATAACTCGCCCCCAAACCGCAAAGCGCCCTCCTGGGGCATAATTGAAGCCGGCCGGACAGGATGCTATCTTGCGGGAGCGCGTGATCCAATGCGACACGAAATCGACAGCCTCAAGCTGGAATTTGACCGCCTGCTGGATGAGATTAACGACCCGTCCACGAACCATCGGCGGCGGGCATTGATTGGCGACCGGTTGGCGGAAATGGGCGACCACCGACCCGGCGTCGGACTGCGGCCGGACGGTCTGCCTGATATTGAATGGTGCGCCGTGCCGGGCGGCCGGGTGACCCTGGAGAAAGATGCCGGCACATTTGAAGTGCAGCCATTTGAGATGGCCAGGTATCCAATCACCTACGTCCAATACCGTGCCTTCTTGGAAGCGGCCGATGGCTGCCCGAATGAACAGTGGTGGCAGGGCTTACCGCATCCGGCTGCGCCCGGCCAGCAGAACCGACTCACCGACAATCACCCCGCGGAAAGAGTCTCCTGGTTTGATGCCATCGCCTTCTGCCGCTGGTTATCCTGGCGGCTGGCAGCGCGCTTTGATCCGATGGATGCCATGACCTGGGCCGTGCGGCTGCCGACCGAGCTGGAATGGCAGCAAGCCGCGACCGGCGGCAGCCCGGACAATGTTTACCCGTGGGGCGCGGCCTGGGATGCCGCGAAAGCCAACACCTCCGAAAGCGGCTTGAGCCGGACCACGGCGGTGGGGATGTACCCGCACGGGATGGTCGCGGGTTTGGGAATGCTCGATATGAGCGGGAACGTCGTTGAATGGTGCTTGAGTGTTCGCGGCGATCCAAGAAAAATAGATATCAATCCTTCGGATGCGCGCGTCGTGCGCGGCGGCTCGTGGGACGGCCCGCGATTCTACGCGCGCGCGGCCGGCCGCCACGACCACGCTCCCGCGCCGCGGCACTACCGTTTTGGTTTTCGGCTTGTTCGTTCGGCCCCATAACGCCTTGGTTTTATCATTGCGAGCCGCTCATGCCCAAACCCTCCCGCCGCCTGTTGTTGTTTTGCGCCGCTGCCCTGCTCGTCATCGCTGCCCCGCTGGTCATCTTCGGCGCGGTGGCGGTGCGCGCCGTGCTTACGCCGCCGGTGGCCGGCACCCAGTTCTTCAGCTACGACGGCCTATCCATGAACGGCGCCTGCGACAACCAGCCCTCGTCGCAGGGCGGCCAGGTCTGGCTATGCAACTTCTCCTTCCGCATCGACAGCCGCTTCGCGGTCGTCGATCGCGAGTCGCCGGCGGTGGGCTGGTGCATCCAGCAGGTCAACGAAGCGCACTTCAACGTCACGCCGCCGCGGCAATTCGGCCCGCTGCTGGTTGGCCGCCTGCCCACCGTCTCGCCCGACTGGGGCAATTGCAGCGCCATGGTGCCGCGGCGGGTGGGCCTGTATGCCGAGCTGGTGCTGAAGCACTGAATAAAGGATGAAGTATCGCTTCGCGGGATGAAAAAGGCAGGAGGCAGGTCCTGTTAGCGCAAGCCCATGGTTAGCGCCTCCGCCCCCTCCCTGGTCTGGCCTACGCCAGACCACGGCCGCAGGTCCCCGGAGCGAAGCGCAGGGGAGTGGAGGACCGGGGTGACACGCGGAGCGCCCCCGAAGCGCAGCGGAGTGGGGAGGGCGAGCGGCCAAAACAAAAACGCCCTCCGCCCCTGAGCGCATCCCGGTTGCCCTTGCTGTCCGCGATTTTCACCGACAGATCTGCTAGATTTCCGCGAAGCGCCTGGCAGATCTTATCATTGAACGCCCAGCGTCGTTCGCGGAGGGCCATTTAATGCTTAAGCGACGGCGAGCGCGGCGCGGGTTATCCGTGATGCCCGCGATTTTTCAACGACAGACCTGCCAGGTTTCCGCGAAGCGCCTGGCAGGTCTTTTCGTTGTGCTTCTTTGTGTTTCTTGGGCTGCTGCGTGAATACGCGTTCAACAAAGCGCACGCACAGGCGCGCCCCGCCGCGCCATCGCTGCGTGGTTCAGGGTGTTGGCTTGCCGGCGGATATCGGCAGCAGCGGCAGGCCGCCCAGGGTCAGCGTCACCGGCGCCGAGCCGCGGGCCGCGTCGGCCGGCGCGCAGCAGGCGCCGCCCTCATCGCCCAGGTTCGAGCTGCACACGCCCGTCTCCGGCAGCTTCAGTTCCACCCGCCGCGCGCCTTCCCAATCGCCGCTGAGGGCCAGCACCACTGAGCGCACCTGCTCATAGCCGGTGCGCAGCAGGAAGGTGGGCGCGCGGCCGTAGCTCTTCATGCCGACGATAAAAAAATCCGGCTCGGGGTGCTTCAGCTCCTCGGCGCCGTGCGGCGGCACCGTGCCGCAGCTATGGATGTTCGGGTCGATCAGCGGCGCCAGCGCGAACGGGCTCTCCACCACCTCGTCCAGCGCCAGCCGCAGCTCGCGCAGAATGGCCAGTTCCGGCCGGAAGCCGGTGGCCACCACAATCTCATCCACCGGCGCCAGGTCGCGCGCTCCGTCGCTCACCACCAGGCCGCCGGGCGTGCCCGTCACCGTGGCCGCCTTAAAGCCCGTCTCCACTTGCAGCGTGCCCTGGGCGATCAACGCGCCCAGCCGTTCGCCCAGCCGGCCGCGTTCGGGCAGCTCGTCCGCATCGGCGCCGCCCAGGATTTTGCGCAGTTGAGTGCTGCGCGCCACCCAGGTGATGGCGGTGCGCGGTTCACTGCGCGCCAGCTCGGCCAGCTCCAGCAGCACATTGAAGGCCGAGTGGCCGCTGCCCGCCACTAGCACCCGCCGCCCGGCGTAGCGCGCCCGGTCGGCGCCCAGCACCTGCGGGATGCCGTAGAAGAATTGGCGCGCGTGCTCGCGCTCGCCCAGCGCCGGCAGCCCGCTGGCGCCCAGCGGGTTCGGCTGGGTATACGTGCCGCTGGCATCGATCACGGCCCGCGCCAGCAGGTCCGCTTCGCCCTGTTCGGTTTGCACCTGCACCACGAACGGCGCCAGCGCCCGGCCGGCGGTGTTGGTGCGGCCCAGGCCCTGCCGGCTGACGGCCGTCACGCGTGCCCCCAGCCGCAGGCGCGGCGCAATTTCCGGCAGCGCCGCCAGGGGCAGCACATAGCGGTCCAAAAGCTCCTGCCCGGTTGGGAAGTTGCCGGCCGGCGGCGCCGCCCAGCCATGCGCCTCCAGCAGCGCCCGCGAGGCCGGGTCGATGTTGTACGCCCACGGGGAGAAGACGCGCACATGCCGCCAAAGGGCGATGCTGGCCCCGGCGCTGAGGCCGGCTTCCAGCACCAGCGGCGTTTCGCCGCGCCGCAGCAGGTGGGCGGCGGCGGCCAGGCCAATCGGGCCGGCGCCAATCACAATCACGGGCAGGTGTGCGCGATCCATGGCAATCACTCTCCTCGCGCCA
>JAYTFQ010000594.1:0-15611 GCA_043734225.1 Anaerolineales bacterium
CACACCGCTGGCGCTCGCCGGCGCAACCGCTTGAATCTTCTCTGGCTTTCCATTATTCTTGGCTCTGGGCTTGGACATGGTCTTGTCTCCTTTAGCAAGAACAAGTTTGCCATATCCAGGCCTTTTTGGTTAGCCCACCAGCTTAAGTTAACGCCTATGCCCCCGGCCCCTCTCCCGAGCGCGGCGCGGAAAGAACGCGCCGAAAGCTCGCTCTGGAGAGGGGAGCCAGGGCACCCTGGGCGCGGACACGCATTTGACGCGGCATTCCAAAGCGGGGTAGAGTCACCTTCATAAATCCAGATGGCCCATTTCCATCTCGGCGCATTTTAGGCTATCATCTGGTCATTGCTAGGGAGGCCGCATGCCCGCGTCTGCTCTTGATACCCTCAGTATTAACACCATCCGTTTCCTGTCCGTCGATGCGATTCAAAAAGCCAATTCCGGTCACCCCGGCCTGCCCATGGGGGCGGCGCCGATGGCCTACGTTCTGTGGACACGCTTCCTAAAACACAATCCGGCCAATCCCAAATGGTTCGACCGCGACCGGTTTGTGCTGTCGGCCGGCCACGGGTCAATGCTGCTGTATTCCCTGCTGCATCTGACCGGCTACCCGCTGTCGATGGACGATCTCCAGAACTTCCGGCAGTGGGAGAGCCTGACGCCCGGCCATCCCGAAAGCCATATGACAGCGGGCGTGGAGACCACCACCGGCCCGCTGGGACAGGGCCTGGCCAACGCCGTGGGCATGGCCATCGCCGAAGCGCACCTGGCCGCCCAGTACAACCGGCCCGGGCACGAAATCGTGAACCATCACACCTACGTGCTGGCCGGCGACGGCGACATGATGGAAGGCGTGACATCGGAAGCGTGCTCGCTGGCCGGGCACCTGGGGCTGGGCAAGCTGATTGTGCTGTACGACGACAACCACATCTCGCTGGCCGGCACCACCTCCCTATCTTTTAGCGAAGATGTCGGTCTGCGCTACGAGGCCTATGGCTGGCAGGTGCAGCATGTGGCCGACGGCAATGATCTGGACGCGATTGAGCGCGCAATCAAAGTGGCGCAGAGCGTGCCCAACCAGCCGTCGCTGATCGCGGTGCGCACCATCATCGGCTATGGCGCGCCGCACAAAGAGAATACCTTTGAGGTGCATGGCAGCGCGCTGGGGCCGGACGAAGTGCTGGCGGCCAAGAAGAACCTGGGCTGGCCGACCGAGCCAGCTTTTCTGCTGCCGGGCGAAGCGCTGGAGCATTTCCGCCAGGCGCTGACCAGCGGCAGCGAGGCGCAAACCGACTGGCAGGCGCAGCTTGATGCCTATGCCCAGGCGTTCCCGGATTTGGGCGCGGAGTTCAAACGCCGCGTGGCGGGCGAATTGCCCGCGGGCTGGGACACGAACCTGCCGACCTTCGCAGCCGACCCGAAGGGCCTGGCCACGCGCAAGGCGGGCCAGAAGCTCATCCAAACCCTTGGCCAGCGCCTGCCCGAGCTGATGGGCGGCTCGGCCGACCTGGACCCATCTACCTTTACCAACCTGGAGGGGCAGGGCGATTTTGAAAGCCCGCTGACCACCGGCGAGGGCGCGCAGGGCATCAACAGCGCGCCCTGGGGGCCGGCTGGGCGCAACATTCACTTTGGCGTGCGCGAGCACGGCATGGGCTCAATTGTCAACGGCCTGGCCGCGCATGGCGGGTTCATTCCGTATGGCTCGACCTTTTTGATTTTTTCCGACTATATGCGGCCCACGATCCGTCTGTCGGCCATCATGCACTTTGGCTGCTTGTGGGTGTTCACCCACGATGGGATTGGGCTGGGCGAGGACGGGCCGACGCACCAGGCGGTGGAGCACTATGCGGCGCTGCGCGCCATCCCGAACGTGCTGTTTATACGCCCGTGCGATGCCAACGAAGTGACCTGGGCCTGGCAGGTGGCAATTGCCAACCGCCACCGGCCGACCATCTTCGCGCTGACGCGCCAGAACGTGCCCACGTTGGACCGGAGCGTGCTGGCCCCTGCCGAGGGGCTGCGGCAGGGCGCGTATGTGCTCAACCCGCAGGTGACCGATCCGCAGATCATCCTGATGGCCACCGGCTCGGAAGTGCAGCACATTGTGGCCGCCGAGAAGACCCTGGCCGGGCGCGGCCTGCGCGCGCGGCTGGTGTCGATGCCGTGCTGGGAGCTGTTTGACGAGCAGACGCCGGAATACCGCGAGAGCGTGCTGCCGTCATCCGTGACGGCGCGGTTGGCGGTGGAAACCGGTGTGAGCCAGGGCTGGCACCGCTGGGTGGGGCCCAAGGGCGCGCTGATTACGCTCGATCACTACGGCGCCTCGGCCCCGGCGGGGACGATCATGAAGGCGTTTGGCTTCACGGCGGAGAACGTGGTGGCCGAAGCACTTAAACTCATAGGTTAATACTTAACCGCAAAGACGCGAAGACGCGAAGGGGTTAAGGTGCGGGTTGGACGGATTTAGGGCTGTTGCACCACCAGCAACCACTTCGTGAAATTCGTGGCGAAGGTCTTGGGTTATTGAAAGAGCAAACACGATGATGATCGCAGTCGCAACGGACCATGGCGGGTTTCCGCTTAAGCAGCGTGTGCTGGACGTGGTGCGCGAGTGCGGCCACGAGGCGCTGGACCTGGGCACGAACTCGACCGACCCGGTGGACTATCCCGACTTCGCGCAGGCGATTGGCGAGGCGCTGCAGCAGGGGCGGGCCGAGCGCGGCATCCTGATGTGCGGCAGCGGGGTGGGGGCGAGCGTGGCGGCCAACAAGATGCTGGGCGTGCGCGCCGGGCTGTGCCACGATACATATTCCGCCCACCAGGGCGTGGAGCACGACAATATGAACGTGCTGTGCCTGGGGGCGCGTGTGATTGGGCCGGAGTTGATGGCCGATTTGGTGCGGGCCTATCTGGGCGCGCAATTCACCGGTGAGGCGCGGCACATGCGCCGGCTGGCCAAGGTTGACGTGATTGAGCATTCTCAATTGCAGGCACATTCTCAGGAGTGAGCATGACAAATCCATTGGTTGACCTACAAACCCTGGGCCAATCCCCCTGGCACGACAATATCCGCCGGCAATTGCTGACCTCCGGCGCCCTTAAGAAAATGGTGCAGGACGGCGACATCACCGGCCTGACCTCCAACCCGACCATTTTCGAGCACGCCATCGCCGACAGCACCGATTACGATGCGACGATTGAGACGCTGGCCAAGCAAGGCGAAAACGCGGCTGAGATCTTTGACGCCCTCTCGACCGAGGACATCGCGGCCGCGGCCGACGTGTTCGCGCCGGTCTTCAAGCGCACCGGCGGCGCCGATGGCTACGTCAGCATCGAGGTCGGCCCCGCGTTTGCCAGGGACACGGCTGGCACCATTAAGGAGGCGCGCCGGCTGTGGAAGAAGGTGAACCGGCCGAATTTGATGGTCAAAATACCGGCCACCGCCGAGGGCATCCCCGCTATCGAGCAGGCAATTGCCGACGGGATGAACATCAACATCACGCTGATTTTCTCGCTCGAGCGCTACGAAGCCGTGATGGAGGCCTATATCAAGGGCCTGGAGCGGCGCGCGGCGGGCCGCAAGAAGATCGACCACATTGCCTCGGTGGCCAGCTTCTTTGTCAGCCGGGTGGACGGCCTGGTGGACAAGCAGTTGGATCAAAAGATTAAGGCGCTCAACGGCGCGCCCTCGGGCGAATTGGCGGCGCTCAAGGGGCAGGCGGCCATCGCCAACGCCAAATTGGCTTACGCCCGTTTCCGCGAGCGCTTTGGCAGCGACCGCTTCCAGGCCCTGGCGGCCAAGGGCGCCCGGCTGCAGCGGCCGCTGTGGGCCAGCACCTCGACCAAGAACCCGGCCTATCCGGATGTGTACTATGTGGAGGCGCTGGTAGGCCCAGACACGGTGGACACCATGCCGCCGGCCACCATCGTGGCCTACAAAGACCATGGCAAGCCCGAAGTGCGCGTGGACCGCGACCCGGACAAGGCGCAGCAAGTGATCGACGAGCTGGAAGAATACGGCATCCACATGGATGAAGTGACGCATCAGTTGGAAGTGGAAGGTGTGGCTTCATTTGGCAAGTCGTTTGACTCGCTGATGGCGGTGGTGGAGGCGCGGCGCGAGGCGGTGGTGCAGCGCGCGCGCATGCACCTGCGGCTGGGCCGGCCGCTGCTGAAGTCGGTGGACGAGACGCTGGCTCAGTTGACCGCGGCCAAGTTTGGCGAGCGGCTGTGGCAGAAAGACGCGACCCTGTGGAAGGCCGACGATCCCAAGCACCAGGCCGAGATCAAGATCCGCATGGGCTGGCTGGATGTGATCGAGGTGATGAAGGCCCATCTGAGCGACATGACCACTTTCGCCGGGGAGGTGAAGCGCGCCGGCTTCACCCACGCGCTGCTGTGCGGCATGGGCGGCTCGTCGCTGGCACCCGAGGTGCTGCGCGAGACGTTTGGCGTCAAGCGCGGCTATCTGGACCTGGCCGTGCTGGACTCCACCGACCCGGAGGCCATCCTGGCGGCCGAGGCGCGCAGCAACCCGGCGCGCACGCTGTATATCATCTCCTCCAAGTCGGGCAGCACCACCGAGCCGAACGCTTTCTTCGCCTACTTCTGGCAGAAGGTGCACGCCCTGAAAGGCGACCGAGCCGGCGAGAACTTCATCGCCATTACCGACCCCAACACACACATGGGCGAGGTGGCCAGCGCGCACAACTTCCGGCGCACGTTTGATAACCCGCCCGAGATTGGCGGGCGCTACTCGGCGCTGTCTTACTTCGGGATGGTGCCGGCGGCGCTGATGGGCATTGATGTGGCCAAACTGCTGGCGCGCGCCACGGATATGACTAAGGCCTGCAGCGGCATTATCCCGGCGGAGCACAACCCGGGGCTGGTGCTGGGAGCGGCCATCGGCGTGGCGGCCAGGCAGGGGCGCGACAAACTGACCTACATCGTCTCATCCGAGGTGGGCACGTTTGGCTATTGGACCGAGCAGCTGATTGCCGAATCCACCGGCAAAGAGGGCAAGGGCATTGTGCCGGTGGAAGGCGAGCGGGCGGCCGCCCCCAAGGCCTACAGCGGGGAAAAAGACCGGCTGTTCGCCTACGTGCGGCTGGACTCGAAGTATGACCGCGCCGTGGCCGCGCTCGAGGCCGCCGGCCACCCGGTGGTGGAAATCCGGCTGGAAGACCCATACGATATCGGCGGCGAGTTTATGCGCTGGGAGGTTGCCACGGCCACGGCCGGCTGGGTGCTGGGCATCGATCCGTTCGATCAGCCGAATGTGCAGGAGTCCAAGGACAACACGGTGCGCTTGCTGGCCGAGCATCAGGCCACCGGCCAACTGCCGGCTGTGGAGAACACGGCTCAGCCGGGGGCGCGCGACTTCAGCAAGCGGCTGCTGGCGCAGCTTAAATCGGCCGGCAAGGGCGATTACGTGGCGCTGACGGCCTACTGCGCCCGCACGCCGCGGCGCGAGAAGCTGCTGCGCGACTTGCAGGCCGCCATCCGCGACCGCTATCATGTGGCGGTGACGCTGGGCTTTGGCCCGCGCTTCCTGCATTCCACCGGCCAACTGCACAAGGGCGGCGCCAACAACGGGGTGTTCGTCCAGTTTGTATGCGCCGATGCGCAAGACGCGCCGGTGCCCGGCCAGGTGTATAGCTTCAGCGTGCTCAAGCAGGCTCAGGCGCTGGGCGACTTCCAGGCGCTGCTGACCCATGGCCGGCGGGCGCTGCGGGTGGATTTGGGCACGGAGATTGAAGCGGGCCTGAAGCAGGCGCTGGCGATTGTGGCCGGCCCGGCCCGCCCGGCGGCGGCCAAGAAGACAAGCGTGACCAGCAAGGGCGTCAAAGCCGGCGCCAGGGCTGGGGCGCGGAAGAAGGCAGCCTAGTTCGTGCCTCGACCTCGATCGCGAGTACGGTATAGCGCCACATCCGGCGCCGGGTTAGCGCCCACACGGCTGACGCCGCGCCCGGTGCCGACGGTGGACCCCTGGACGGCGGGCGAGATGTTCATCTCGCCGCACGTCGAAGAGCGCCGGCGCGGGCTGGCCATCCTGTGTGGTTCGGACGCGGCGCGAAGGTCGAGCCTGACGCTGCACCTGCTGGCCTCGCGCGTGGACGAGCCGGACCTGGGCCTGCGCGCCCAGATCGTGCAAACCCTGGCCGACTATTTTGAGATTCGCGAGCGCGAGTATCGCTAC
Source organism: Anaerolineales bacterium (assembly GCA_043734225.1). GTDB lineage: Bacteria > Chloroflexota > Anaerolineae > Anaerolineales > UBA6663 > JAYTFQ01. The sequence goes on from JAYTFQ010000594.1 coordinate 6,203, forward strand.
CCGCCGGAGGTGCGCGGGCTGGCGGCCGGGCTGCTGCGCCGGTTCGACCGGGCGCAGATGGTGGCGCTGCTGGAGCTGCACCAGGCCGGCGAACGCGAGCGGGTAGGCCTGCGGCTGGACAGCCTGGCGCGGCTGATCGAACGCATCCCGGCGGCTTCCAACCTGCTGACACACATCGCCAGCGACCGCGGCCAACCGCTGGCGCTGCGCGAAGCGGCGCTGGGTCTCATTGGGCTGGTCGGCTTTACCGATGCCCGGGCCGTGCTGGAGGGGCTGCTGCTGCGGCTGGATGGACGGCGGGCGGGCCAGATGACCATGCTGTTCGCGCCCAGCGACTGGCCAGAAGACCAGGCGCTGCTGCCGGCCCTGCGCCAGGCGTTGGAGTCGATTGCGGTTGAGTAGGCCGGGCGCCGAGCCGGGCAGAGGCGCGGCGCCGCAACCCACGGAGGAGACAAGCGATGTATGCCTTATACGTAAAAGCCGATCATCGCTACCTGGGCGATATCAGCGACGACGAGCTCAAGTTCCTGGTAGATAACTTGGAAGAAGAGAGCCTGATCGATACCGATTACGACTTGAGCCGGCTGACCCTCGAATACTTGCGCGGCAACGGGCTGAGCCCGCGGCTGGCGCAATTGCTGGACACCGCCCTGGGCGACCAGGACGATATCGAGATCGTGTACGAACCCAAATAACCGAGGCACACAGGAGAGACCACAATGGATATTGCGATCCTAGGACTCGGCCGCATGGGCGGCAACATGGCGCGCCGGCTGCTGCGCGGCGGGCATCGGGTGATCCTGTGGAACCGGACGACCGAGACGGCCGATAAGCTGATGGCGGAAGAAGGCAAGGGCGAGGTGGTGCACAACGTGGCCGACCTGCGCCAGATGCTGCGCGCGCCGCGCCGGGTGTGGATGATGCTGCCGGCCGGCGACACCACCCAGGACATGCTCGAACAATTGATGGGCGTGCTGGAGCCGGGCGACACCATCATCGACGGCGGCAACTCAAATTATAAAGACACCCTCAAGCGCGCCGATCAGGCCGTGCGGAACGGTTTTCACTACGTGGACGTGGGCGTGAGCGGCGGCGTGTGGGGGATCAAGGTGGGCTACGGCATGATGGTGGGCGGGCCGGCCGAGGCCGTGTCGCCGCTGACACCCATTCTGGAGACGCTGGCGCCGGCGCCCGACCAGGGCTGGGCGCACCTGGGCCCGACCGGCGCCGGGCACTATGCCAAGATGGTGCACAACGGCATCGAATACGGCATGATGCAGTCCTTCGCCGAGGGCCTGGACATCCTGCACGCCAAGCAAGAATTCAACTACGACCTGGCGGCGGTGACTGAAGCCTGGCGCTACGGGACCGTCATTCGCTCGTGGCTGCTCGACCTGGCCGCCGCCGCGCTCAAGGACGACCCGGACCTGAAGAGCCTGCAGGGCTACGTCAGCGATTCGGGCGAAGGGCGCTGGACGGTGCAGGAAGCCCTGGACCTGGATGTGCCGGCGCCAGTCATTACCGCCTCGCTGTTCCATCGCTACTACAGCCGCGGCAACGGCGAGTTTGGCAGCAAGGTGCTGGCGGCGATGCGCAACCAGTTTGGCGGGCACGCCGTGAAGAAGACCAAGGAATAATGTCCACCCGTATCTATCTGGTGCGGCACGGGGCGACGACGCTGAGCGCCGAGGATGCTTTTGCTGGGTCGACCGATGTCGAGCTATCGGCGGAGGGGCGGCGGCAGGCGCAGCTGCTGGCCGAACGCATGGCCCAGGATGAAGTTTGCGCGGCCTATTGCAGCCCGATGCGCCGGACGGTGGACACTGCCCGGATCGTGGCCGGCCAGTTTGGCCTGGAGCCGCGGCTGCGCGACGGCCTGCGCGAGCTGAGCCACGGTCACTGGGAGGGTATGCGCCGCGGCGATGTGGAGGCCCAGTTCCCCGACGAATATGCGGCCTGGGAGGCGGACCCGTTCACCTTCGCGCCGGAGGGGGGCGAATCGGGGCTGAGCGTGATGGCCCGCGCCTTGCCCGTTATTCGCGAGGTGGTGGTGGCGCACGCCGGGCAGAACGTGCTGGTGGTGTCTCACAAGGCCACCATCCGCCTGGTCATCAGCAGCCTGCTGGGCTTTGACGCGCGCGGCTACCGCGACCGGCTAGACCAACAGCCGGTGGCGCTGAACGTATTGGATTTTAAGGACCCCGTGCGAGCGCGGCTGATGCTGTTTAACGATATCTCGCACTATGCCAACAAGCCGCAGCGCTCACAGTCGCAGCTGTCGAAGTGGTGGGATGTGCCCGAGCAGCCGGGCTAGCTGGTTCAGGGCGCCAGGTAGACGTCTTCATTCACCAGGATAGCGGTGCCCGTGCGCTCGGCGCACAACTGAACCGTCACGGTCCGCAGCATGTGCCACAGCGCCTGGGACTGGCGCAGCGTCTGGCATTGGCCGGCCGCATGCGTTTCCGCTGCCGGCAGTTCATTGGCATACCACAGCGCGACCGCTTCGACGGTGGCGTTTGTTTCGTAAGTGGCATGCCAGGTCAGCCAGCCGTGGGCCAGATGCGCCGCATCGAATTGTTGGCTTCTGGCAACTAGCGCGCCGGGGTAGCGGACCTGGGCCGAACCGACCGCGGGCACTGCCACCAGGGCCGCCCCTGAGAAAATCAACACGAAAACCCCGGATGCCAAGGTTGCGGTAAAGCGTTTATTCATTTTGCTAACCCTCCCCTAGATCGACGGTTGACAACCACACACTCGCGAACTGCGTTCAGATGCCGCGCTGCTGGGCAGAGGCCCGCTTGAACAATGGACTAGTGGCTCTGCACCAGCGCGGCCACGCTGGCCGGATACTCCGGCAGGCCGTAGTAAAAACTCAGCTTGTTTTTCAGCAGCCAGATGTAAAGCTCGCCTGAGGTCAGCGGGTCGATGCCGTTGAAATTGGGCGCGGCATTCTTGCCAATGGCGGCGCCGATGCGGAAGGCCCAGAACTCTTCGAACTTGGTGTCGCTCACCGCGCCAAAGGCCGCCGTGCGGTGGAAGATCTCGTGCGCCAGGGTGCCGACCAGGAACTGCATGTTGGCGCCGCGAGGATCAGCAATTGGGGCGATGTAGATCGGCTGGACGCCCGGGTGCAGTGGATTGTCGAAGCTGTACACGCCGCCCTTGTCGAAGTAGCGCACGCTGCAATCGCCGCCCCGGCAGACGCGGGCGGTGTCCCACACGATCGGCAGGTTGTGGTCCAGCGCGTATTGCGCCAGTTGCCGCCCGGTCAGCGTGCGGCCATCCCAAAGCTGAATGGGCTCTTGATGGTTGTAGAGCCGGACCCAGGCCTCCAGCAGGATGGGGTCTTGAATGCCTGAGGGCAGGACTTCCGGGACGACCAGCCCGGCGGGAAGCTGCGCCAGGGCGGTGTTGCGGCTGGCAGGCCCCATGAAGGCTTCGGCGGTTTTGACAAAGAGGTCACGCTGGTTCACAATCAGCATGGCGGCCAGGGTGATCAGGGTGACGAACAGTGTCTTTTTCATTTCCGCTCTCCCAAAGCAACGGTCGTGTGCTTGCGCCGTTGTCTGGCCTTCACTATGAAGTTTTGGGGGCAGCGGGTCGTCCGGCGAAACGGTCGAGAATTAGGATGAAATCGCGGGATGGGATGAGATTTGGGATGAGAAACAGGGGGAGGTGACGCGATGTCCGAGGATGAACTGCACAACCAGATGGCGGATGGGCCGCTGGGCGAGCCGCTGACACGGCGCGAACGAGAGGTGCTCGCTCTGCTGGCCCAGGGCTACTCCGGGCCGGAGATTGCCAAGAAGCTGACGCTGGGCCTCAGCTCGGTTAAGTCTCACACGCAACATCTGTACGGCAAGTTGGAAGTCAGCAGCAAGCGGGAGGCGGTGACGCGCGCGAGGGAACTGGGGTTGCTGCAACCGCGGGCCGACGCCTCTGCCGTTGTCACCTTGCCTGCCCCAGCAGGCCGGGCCGGCCCCACGCACAACCTGCCACGCCAGGTGACACTGCTATTCGGCCGCAAGCGCGAGGTCGCCCAACTGGTCGAGTTCATCGCCCAGCATCCGCTCGTCACCCTGACCGGCTCGGGCGGTGTTGGCAAGACGCGCCTGGCGCTGCAAGCGGCCGAGGCCGTTCAAAATGACTTCGCCGACGGCGTTTGGCTGGTGCGACTGGCCGCTCTGGCGGACCCCGTCCTCGTGCCCCAGCAGGTGGCTGCGGCGCTGGGCGTGCGAGATGAGCCAGGCCGATCCGTGCCAGAAACGCTGGGCACCTATCTGCGCGAGCGCGAGCTCTTGCTGGTGTTGGACAACTGCGAGCACCTGTTGGATGCCTGCGCAAGTCTGTCTGAGATATTGTTGCGCGCGTGTCCGCGGCTGCGCGTCCTGGCCTCCAGCCGTGAGCCGTTGGGAGCCTATGGCGAGATGATCTTTCGAGTGCCGTCGCTGCCCGTCCCGGACTCGAACGTGGAGTTGCCCCTGGAGCGGATCGGCGATTTCGCGGCGGTGGGTCTGTTCGTCGACCGGGCGCGGCTTCTGCAGCCCAACTATCAGGTGACGGCCAAGAATGTCGCGGCCGTGACGCGCATCTGCCAGCTTTTGGACGGCATCCCATTGGCCATCGAGATGGCCGCCGCTCGCGTCAACTTGCTCACCGCCGACCAGTTGGCCGAGCGTCTTAACGACGCCTTTCAGGTGCTGACGGTTGGCACGCGCACGGCGCTGCCCCGGCATCAAACGCTGCGGGCGACCATCGACTGGAGCTATCAACTCCTAACGGAAGCCGAGCGCCGGCTCTTGCAGCGTTTGTCAGTCTTTGCCGGGGGCTGCACCCTGGAAGCCGCCGAAGCGGTTTGTTCAGGGGATGGACTGAAAGCCGCTCAGATATTGGACGTCATGGGATCGTTGGTGGCCAAATCGGTGGTGACTGCGGAGGGTGGCCTGAGCGAGGAAGCGCGCTACCGGCTGCTGGAGACGATCCGGCAATACGGATGGGAGAAGGTAGGGGAGGCCGGTGAAGCCGAGGCGTTACAAGCGCGGCACCTGGATTATTTCCTTGGGCTGGCCGAGACCGCCGAACCCAAACTGAAGAGCTCCGAGCAAATGGTCTGGCTGGCCCGTCTCGACCTTGAGATCGACAATGTGCGAGCGGCATTGGAGTACAGCCGTGTGGATCGGGCGAGTGATGAAAAAGGCCTTCAGTTGGCGGGCGCTTTATTCTGGTTTTGGCATATCCGCAATCATGCGAGCGAGCCGCTCCGTTGGCTGCGGTCGGCGCTGGCGCAGGGCGGCCCGTCCCGGCGCAGCCTGGCGCGGGCGAAGGCGCTGTATGCTGCTGTGGGCCTTGCTGCCAGGTTGCGTGACGACGCTGGGTCGCAGGCCAAATTGGAGGAGAGCATTTCCATCTTCCGCGCAGCCGGCTCGGCGGGACAGAGCGGCCTGGCTTATGCACTCGTCATGCTGGGCTGGTTTGGTTTTGGTCTTGACCGGGCCGCCGTAACTTCCCTGGGGAGAGAAGCCGTGGCCCGTTTCCGGGAACTGGGAGATAGATGGGGCCAGGCGCTGGCCCTGACCAGGTTCGCGGCAATACAGAATTTTCCAGTATTCTACGTGCCGATAAAGGATCAACAGGCTCCTGCTCGCGCTTCCGATTTGGTCGCAGTGGTTTTGGGTGAAGATGCGGCCGACCGCGCGCCGCATGAAGAGAGCCTGTCCTTGTTCCGAGAACTGGGTGATCGATGGGCTCAGACCATGCCGCTGGCCAATTTGGCGTTGCTGGCAATTAGCCGAGGCGATTACAAGCTGGGGCGTGCGTTTGTTGAAGAGTGCCTGGCGATTCAGCAGGCTTTTGGGGATAAGCATGGCACGGCGGATTCCCTAATGCAGCTCGGATCACAAGCGCTGGCGCAAGATGACCTGGGGCAGGCGGCCAGGTTTTTCGAAGAGGGCCTAACCCTGTTCATTGGCTTGGACTTGCTAGGAGAAGCCGCGGCCGGAGGGCGGGACTTATTGGCAGAAGTGGCCCGACGCCAGGCTGACTACCTGAAGGCTGAAGAACTATATTCGCAAAGCCTGGCCGTGCGCCGGATGTTAGGGAATCGAGAAGGCGAGGCCAACTCGCTCGACGGCCTGGGACGGGTGGCCGGGTCACAGGGCGATCTCCCCAAAGCCTATTCACTGCAAATTGAGGCGCTGGCGTTACGGGGCGAAGGGAGCATAGCCGTCAGCCTGGCGCAATCTCTGCATGCACTGGCGGTGCTGGCCGCGGCGAAACAAAGCCCGGTACAAGCCGCCCGTTTGTTCGGCGCAGTCGAGGCTTCTCTAGATGTACTCTATGGTTGCGGGTTGCCCATCTGGCGGACCGAGCACGATCGCGGCGTTGTCGCAGTCCGAGCACAGCTTGGGGAGGCGGAGTTCACGCGGCTTTGGGCGGAAGGCGAGGCGATGACATTGGAGCAGGCGGTGGCCTTTGCGTTGGACGAACCGGCCCAGTGATAGAATAAGTGGTACGGAACGACAAACGCAAGTACAGCACCGAACGCCAGGAGTCTTGAGACCCATGCAAACCGTCGAACGAACTACGCTAACCCCTGACCATAAACAGTTCTATGACGCCAACGGCTACGTCGTCGTCTCTGGCCTGTTCAGTGATGACGAAGTAGCCGCTTACCGCGAGCACTATATGACCCTGCGCAAGCACGGGTCTTACGAGGGTGACACCGCCGGCGTGGATATCGGCGATAAGGACGACCCAATCAAGAAATACCCGCGCATGATCCACATGCACCGCTGGGACGACATCTCGCGGCGCTGGTTGACCGACGACCGGCTGAACGCCTGCATGACCGGACTGCTGGGGAGCGAGCCGTTTGCGGTGCAGACCATGCTGTATTTCAAGCCGCCTCAGGCGCGCGGCCAGGCGCTGCATCAGGATCAGTTTTATCTGCGGGTGCAGCCGGGCACCTGCATGGCGGCCTGGATGGCGCTCGACCCGTGCGATGTAGAAAATGGCTGCATCCAGATCGTGCCGGGCAGCCACAACTGGCCGGTGCTGTGCACCGAAAAGGCGGATACCACCCTCAGCTTCACGGACATCACTGTGCCGCTGCCGCCCGGGCAAGAGGTGCGCCCCGTGATCATGGCAGCCGGGGATGTGCTGTTCTTCAATGGCTCGCTGATCCACGGCAGCTTCCCCAACGTCACCGCGGATCGCTTCCGCCGGGCGCTGATCGGGCACTACATTGTGGGTGAGGCCCAGCAGGTGGCCGAGTATTACCACCCGGTGCTGCGGATGGATGGCCAATTGGTTGAGCTGGATAACAGCGAGGGCGGCGGCACCTGCGGGGTGTGGGTGGACCAGGCGGGCGCGCCGGTCATTGAGATGAGCGGCGACGAGCGCCTGCGGCGCAAGCACGAATAGGCCGGGGTGGATTGCCGCGTTGGCTGCGGGGCGTGCTGTGTTGCGCCCTCGATTTCGTCGCCCATCCCGGGCATGCCGCAGGGCAAGCCGGCCGGCGTGCGCTGCGCGCAGTTGACGGATGACAACCGCTGCCGGCTGTTTGGCTTGCCTGACCGGCCGGCGGTGTGCCTGTCGCTGCGGCCCAGCCCGGAAATGTGCGGGCAGTCGGCCGAGGAGGCCTACGCGCATTTGATCCGGTTGGAAAGCGTGACACTGCCCTAGCAAGGCTTAGTTCAGAAAAACGCCGGCCGAACGGCATGATGCAAAGCAGCCAGACAACCGTCTGGCTGCTTTGCATCATGCCGTTCGGGCAAAACATCCTTGATTTCCCCGGTTGCAACGAAAGGACCACGCCGCCCGGCGGGACAGATACTGGGGAACTCTATTTGGGTGTCCGCTTGAGGAAGCTTCCGCGCCCGGGCGCGGCCACGAACTGTTCATCACGCACGATCACCTGGCCGTGGCTGATCACCGTCCGCGGCCAGCCACGGACGGCAAAACCCTCATAGGGCGTGTAGTCGCAGTTTTGGTGCAGGTCGGCGGCGCGGATGGTCACCTCCAGCTGCGGATCAAACAGCACCAGGTCAGCGTCTGAGCCAGGGGCGATGAGACCCTTGCGCGGATACAGCCCATAGCGCCGCGCGGCGGCGGTGCTGGTGAATTCCACGAATTGCTCCGGCGACAACCGGCCGGCGTTGACCCCGTAATGATAGACCAGCGGCAGGCGCGTCTCGATGCCAGGCGCGCCGCCGGGTATCTGGTTGAAGGGCGGGTCACCGTCGGACCAGGGTGTTTCAGGCGGGTTGCTCTGCACGCCGCTGGGCAGGCGGCGGAACTCCGGCGTGCGGCGTTGGCCACGCTTTTGGGCCAGGGTGAACGGGCAATGATCGGTCACCACGAAGTCCAGGTCGCCTTCGCGCAGCCCGGCCCACATGGCGGCGTTGTCGGCGGCGCTGCGCAGGGGCGGCGCCATGCTGTATTTGGCCGGCTCGAAGCCGGCCTGATCGTAGAGCGCCTCGGTCAGCAGCAAGTGCTGGGTGCACACCTCGCCGGTCACGGACTGGCCGCGGCGCCGGTGCGCGCGCAGAGCGTCCAGCCCGCGCGCGGCGGTGACGTGGACGATGTGCATTGATGCGCCGGTAATCTCCGCCAGTGAAAGGGCGCGCTCGGTGGCTTCGGCCTCACCGGCCACCGGGCGGGTGGCTGCATGCCAGCGCGGCGCCACGTGGCCGGCGGCCAGTTCTTTGGCAACCAGATGCATGATCACGGCATGGTTCTCGGCATGCACGATGGCGAGCGCGCCCTGCGCGGCAATGGCATCCAGCGCCAGCAGCATCTCCGCGTCGGTCAGTCGAATGCCGTCGTAGGCCATGTAAATCTTGAAGCTGGTCAGCCCGGCGTCGATCACCGGCAGCACCTCGGCCAGGCTGCGCGCGTCCGTCCGGTTGAAGCTCATGTGGAAACTGTAGTCGATCACCGCCTGCGCGGCGGCTTGCGCGAGGCGGGCGTCCAGCGCCTGCAGCCAGGTCTCTTCCGGCCGGGCTTCCACAAAATCGATCACGGTGGTGGTGCCGCCGTGCGCGGCGGCCACGGTGCCGGTCAGCCAGTCATCGCTGGAAACGACGCGGTGCGCCCCCTGCGGATACTGCAAGTGCACGTGGGGATCGACGCCGCCGGGCATGACCAGCAGACCGCTGGCATCGATGGTCGTGGCGCCCTGCAGGTTCGGGCCGATTTCAGCCACCCGGCCATCGCGCAGGCCGACATCGGCGCGGACGGAGCCGTTGGCGTTGACAACTGTGCCATTTTGGATGACGAGATCAAACAGGTGAGGCATACGCTCAATTGTAGCGCAGGACTATCGCCTTGGCCCGGCGCCGAGCCATGCGCCCAGGGCAATCGCGTCTTCCGACGATATCGTTGATCTTAGCGGCAAAACGGGGTCACA
>JAYTFQ010000595.1:0-1952 GCA_043734225.1 Anaerolineales bacterium
CAGCCGCTGTGGGCGCAGTATTTCAGCTATATGAGCCGCACCCTACACGGCGATCTGGGCTTCTCCTATCGCAAGCAGGTGGGCGTCACCCAGCTCATCCTGGGGCGCATCCCCTTTACCACCGCGCTGACGCTGGGTGGCATTTTTGTCGAGCTGGCGATTGGGCTGCCGGTGGGCATCATCTCGGCGGTGAGCCGCGGGCGCTGGGCCGACCGGCTGGGCATGGGCATAGCGCTGCTGGGCGTGTCGGCGCCGCCGTTCTGGCTGGGTTTGTTATTGCTCTATCTGCTGGGCTACGTGATCCCCATCTTCCCGCTGGGCGGGGCCGCCAGCCCAGCGGCGCTGGTGCTGCCGGCGCTGACAGCCGGGCTGGGCGGCGCGGCCTGGTATGCGCGCATGATGCGCTCCAGCATGCTGGATATTCTCTCGGCCGACTATGTGCGCACGGCGCGCGCCAAGGGCCTGCGCGGCTGGCTGGTGGTGCTGCGCCACGCGCTGCCCAACGCGCTTAACCCCATCATCACCATGGCCGGCATGGATATCCCCTGGTTTATCGGCGGAGTGGTGCTGGTGGAGCGCGTCTTCGATTGGCCCGGCGTGGGGCGCCTGGCCGTGGAAGCGATTGAGACGGTGGACGTGCCGTTGATACTCGGCACGGTCATTTTTACGGCGGTGACGGTGGTGCTGAGCACCATCGTCATCGACATTGTGCAGGCCATGGTGGATCCGCGGGTCCAACACGGCCGGTAGCCTGTGCCTATGGTTGGGGCGGACACACAGGTCCGCCCCAACGAGCAAGTCTACAAGGAAAAATCAACATGGCCACGCATCACCTCGACGACAAGCAGCCGCATGCCTTTTGGGACAATTCGCACCCGGCCCGGGTGCGCATCCGCTCGGGCGACACCGTTGTCTTTGAAACGCTGGAGGCCTCCGGCAATCAGGTGACGCCCAGCTCTGAGGATGCGTCCGTGGCGCATCTGGACTTTGGGCTGATCCACCCGCTGACCGGGCCAGTGTTTGTGGATGGGGCCGAGCCGGGCGATGGGCTGGAGGTGGAGATTATCCGCATCAAGCACAAGGGCTGGGGCTGGAACGCCGTGCTGCCCAACTTCGGCCTGCTGGCCGAGGAGTTTGCCAATCCCTACCTCCACCACTGGAAGCTGGGCCGCACCCAGTGCCAGTTCCGCAAGGACATCTTGGTGCCTTACGAACCGTTCTGCGGGGTGATGGGCGTGGCCCCGCGCGAGCCGGGCCGGCTGACGACTATTCCGCCGCGCGAGAACGGCGGCAACATCGATATCCGCCACCTGACGCCCGGCACGAAGGTCGTCTTTCCGGTGCTGGTGCCCGGCGCGCTGTTCTCGTGCGGCGATTGCCACTCGGCTCAGGGCGACGGCGAGGTCAACGGCACGGGCATTGAAACGCCCATGACCGTCACCCTGCGCTTGCGCCTGCTCAAGGGCGGGGAGCCGCCGGAGCTGCGCTTCACCACGCCGGCCGGCCGCAAGTTGACCGTGGCCGATGAGGGCGGCTATTTTGTGACCACCGCCCACGGGCCGGATCTGTTCAAGGACGCCCAGCAGGCGCTGCGCTATATGCTCGACTATCTGGTGCGCGAGCACAATATGACTCGCGATCAGGCCTATTGCCTGGCCGGCGCGGCGGTGGATTTGAAGATCAGCGAGATTGTGGACGCGCCGAACTGGATCGTGTCGGCGTATCTGCCGCTGAGCATCTTTGTGCAGCCGCGCCCGGCCGCCAAACGCGCGGCCAAGAAGGTGGTTAAGAAGGCGAGCAAAAAGGTGACCCACAAGGTTGTGCGACGCGTTCGAGCGTGAGCGGCCGTGTGGCGCTGGTGAAATGGGCGCTTCACGATGGAATCTCCGACGCGATCGGCCATGAACTGGCCGCCTTGGGCCACACGGTTGTGCCGTTTGGGTTCGATCAGC
>JAYTFQ010000596.1:0-10185 GCA_043734225.1 Anaerolineales bacterium
CCGAACCCGGTCCCGCAAAACACGCGACACCCCTTGCGTAACTGAGCGATGCCGTCTCCTGGCCAAGCCTGATTTGTGGGTGCACCTGTGGCTGTGAAGCCGGGAACGCATAGGAACGGGACGATTATGCGCTGGTCGGACGCGGGACTTCCTCTGCCTGGATGGGACGAGCACCGCGAGTGAAATGCAGCCCGGTGCAGAGACCGCAGCGCAGGCTGTTATGTACATGGTACAGCCAATATCGGGGAATAGATAGCAGGGCGAAGATCCCATTGCCACGCTGGCAGAAAGGTCCGATGCGGCGGTTGAGTGCTTCACGGAACAGCGCGGCCAGGACCAGGATCGGCGGGCCTCGGCTCGTCCCGCACAGCGAGGCAGACCATGGCGGCCTGCCTCCCTGTGGCTTATGAGGAAGACGATGTGGAAGCGGACCTATTTCCTGGCGAGCGGCAGGAAGAGCCGGTGCAGCGGCCGGATGATAAACGACAGCGGGTTCGACACGCCCCCACCCGGCGCCGGAGTGTAAACCGTGATGGCGGTAGAGGCCGGCACCGCCAGATCGCCGCCAAACAGCGTTACCTTCAAGTGCGTGCTATCCACAAACTGGGTTGGCCGGTTCACGCCATTGATTTGACCCATCGCGCCCAGAATGAAGTGCTGGCCGGTCAGGGTCAACTGGATGTCTTTACTGCCGGCGCCCTGGCTGAACACCGACGCCAGGCTGAGGCCGTTCAGCGTGGCCACCGCATTCTGGCCTGGCTGGGCCACGGTGAACGCCTGCGCGTTGGAGGTGCCGCCGCCGGGCGCGCCATTCAAAACGGTGACGCTGGACACGCCCGGCTGGCTGACCAATGCCTGCGGCACGGTGATTTGCAGATGGCCGCTGTTGATGAACGTGGTGACGGCCGGCGCCGCGCCGTTCCACTTGATCACAGCGCCATTGATGAAATTGGTCCCATAAACATCCAGCGTCACTGCCCCGCCGGCGGAGGGCTGGCCTGCAGGCGCCAGATGGTCGATGGATGGGATCGGGTTTTGCGTCACCGCCGCTGACGAGACCACCAGGTTCTGGATGAAGGAGAAGGCGTCGCCGCCCACCGGCTCGGGCGTGCTGATCTGGATCGCGAGAAGACCAGCGGTGCCGATGAGGCCGCTGGAAATTGACACGTCGAGCTGGTACGGGCTGATGTAGGTGAACGGCGGATTATGCGCGCCGACGTAGACCTTGGAGGTCGGCAGGAAGTTGGCGCCATAGACATGCAGGATGAAAGCCGGCCCATTCTGCACCGCGGAGGCTGGGCTGAAGTGGGTCAGCAGCGGCTGCGGCTGGCCGATGGGCAAAACGACAATCGCGTTGTCGGTGTATGCGCTGACATAGGCGCTGGCTCCGTCCGGGCTGATGCGCACGTCCTGTGGGTCGCCCAGCGGCAGTCCGCTGCCGGTCTTGGTCACCTGCTCATGGTAGGTGAGCGTGCCGTCAATCGGGTTGCGGTCAAACACCACCACGGCGTTGGCTGTTGAGCCCACGGCCAGCACATGCAAGCCGTCGGGGCTAACGTCCACACCATAGGCGCCATGCAGGCCATTGTTGCCGCCGCAGCCGCACTGGTAGGTGGCCACCCAGGTCAATTTGCCGTCACCAGCGCTGCGGTTGAACGCAACCACCGCGCTGTCGCCGTAGGTGGCGACGTACACGCTGGCGCCGTCAGCCGTAATCGCGACGCGATTGGCGCCACCCATGCCATAGAGCGGGGTACCGTCCAGTGTGTCACCTTGCTTGCGGGTCTGGACCTGAGACAGTGTGCCGTTCACTGGATTGCGTTTGAAAACATCCAAACTGTTGGCGAAATTGCCGGTCACATAAACATTCTGTCCGTCGGGGCTGACGACCACACCGGCCGCGCCGCTGAGGTCGGCCGCGGTAACGACCTGGTTGCCGCTGCTGCTGAGGTTGCCGGTCGCCAGGGTGCGCGTAAACGCGACCACGTCCCCCAGGCTGCCGCCGGTGGCATACACACTGCGGCCGTCGGCGCTGACCGCCACGCCAAAGGCCCCGGCCAGCGCCGCTGCCGAATTGCCATGGGTCAGCCACATCTCGCCGTCGGGTTGAAGCGTCATTTGGGCGGCATTGCCATCGGCCTGGGCCGCCACATAAGCATTCTGCCCGCCGGGGCTGAGCGCGATCAACCGCCCGGAGTCCAGCAGCCCAAAGGGATCGTGAACGTAGTTAATGAATTGCAGCGCGCCTGACAGCGGGTCGCGACTGAACGTCGCCACCCGCCCCTGCGTATCGGCTATGTTATTGCCGGTCGAATAGACATATTTTCCGTCGGGGCTGATGCCCAGGCCAAACACGTGGCGCAAGCCAATGTCGGCGCCGTTGTTCACCGAAGTGCCCTGGGTTAGAAGGAAGGGCGACGGCGCTGGGATGCCCAGGCAGGTCAGGTGATAGGTGAGCGTGGCGTGGGTGCTGTCGCTGGTGGTCAGCGACAGCGTGGCCGAGCGCAGGCCGTAGTCGCTGGGCGTGCAGTGCACCTGGATGTTGTGCGAGCTGCCCGGGTTGACCGAGAAGTTCGACCCAACAACCGCGAAATCAGCGGCGTTGGCGCCAGTCAGGGCCCCAATGAGGACGTTCAGAGCCAGGTTGCCGTTGTTGGCAAATTGCAGCGTCTGGCTGCTGGTGGCCAGGTATTCGGTATCCGCGAACGAGACGGGACTGGCCGGGTTGGGCGAAGGGTTCACGCTGGCCGTGGGCGCCGCGGCGCCGGTGCAGGTCAGCTGATATTGCACCGTCGCATGGTCCGGGCTGTCATTGGTGTTGAAGCTGAGCGTGGCCGTGCGCAGGCTGGCCGCGCTGGGCGTGCAGGTAATGGTCATGTTGGTCGGCGGGTCGCCGGGGTTGATGTCGTACGGCGTGTTGGGTGACACGCCAAAGTCGCCGGCATTGGCGCCGGTTAGCGCGATGGTGTCCACATGCAGCTTGTAATTCCCGGAGTTCGAGACTTCGAGTAGGGTGCTGGTGGCGACGGCGATCTGGACATGGCCGACGTCGATGGGGCCGGGCGCGGATGGGATCGACCCAAAACTTGGGTTGGGGGCATCTGACTCAACCGCGCCGATGTCACAGGCCGGATTCTGGTTGCCGGGCGCGGTGCCGTTGATGGGGCGTGGGCTGCCGCGCTCATCTTGTTTATCCACCAGCGCGTCGGCGCAGATGGCGCCGGCGCCGGCGTCGATGGCGTGGCTGGGCAGCAGCGGCGGCATAGTCAGCAGGGCGGGCAGCGCCCCGCCGTTAAACGCCGGCGGTCCCAGGTTCGACTGGACGTCGTCGAGCTTGTTGCCATTGCTGTTGGGCAGGTGACAGGTGTGCCCGCTCTCCAGATTGTTGCCCAGGTCGTTGGTATAGTTGCCGTCCGCGCCAAAGCAGTTGCTGTTGAGATTGTTCACCAGCAAGGTATTTCCCAGGGTCAGGTTTTGGCCGGTGGTCACATAAATGCCCGCGTCCGAAAATCCGGGCAGGCCGTTATTCGCGACCGTATCGTTCTCCAGGGTCAGGCTGGAGGCCGGGCCGCCCACTTGCGTCTGCGAAACCACCAGCCCGCCGCCGAATCCAAACGGCGCGGTGTTGAAGACGAAGGTGCTGTTGGCCACCAGCCCAGTGCCGCCCAGGTCCACTCCCAGGCCGCCGCCCTCGCCGGATATCGAAGTGTTTTTGGAGAACGAGCTGCTGCTGACGGTGATGAGCCCCGAGTTGAAGACGGCGCCGCCGACGCGGCCGTGGGTGGCGTCACCGGCCTGGTTGGTGGAAAACTCAGTGCCGGAAATGGTCAGCGTGGCTTCGGCGTTATTGAAGACGGCGCCGCCCTGGCCCTGGAGCGCCTGGTTGCCGTCGAACTGCGTGCGCAGGATGGTCATGACGCCGTTGCTATCGTTGAACAGCGCGCCGCCGCCGCGTAAAATGGTGCCGTCCTGTCCGGTCTGGTTGCCGGAGAAAATCGCGTCTTCCACCAGGGCGTTCGGGGTGAGGGCGTAGATGGCGCCGCCGCCGCCCTTGGCGCTGTTGTTGGTGAATTTGGACAGGGATATGGTCAGTTGGCCCACGCCATACAGCGCAATGGCGCCGCCCAGGCCAGTTGTGCTGATGCCCGTGGCCTGATTGTTGGTAAAGCTAGTCTGGACCACGTTGACTGTGCCGTTGGAAGAGATGGCGCCGCCGTTGTCATCGGCGATGTTGGTGGAAAAGATGCAGCCATACAGATTGAGGGTGGCGAAATTGTCGTCCAGGATGGCGGCGCCATCGCCGCTGGTGTGGCCGCCATTGAGTGTGACATTGATCAGGGTGAGGGTCGCGCCGCCGGCCAGGCGCAGCAGATGGCTGTCGGTGACGGCCGGGTCGGGCTTGATGGTGATTGGCCCCAGGATGGTCAGGTCGCCCCAGGCAAAGGGCAGCTCGCCGCCATTGACGGTCGGCGGTTGCGAAATGGTGGCGCCTTGCACCGCCTGCGAAAAGCCGATCACATTCGGATGGCCTACCTGCGCCTGGCATTCGTGAAAGATGCCGTTATTGTTGCCGAGGTTGGCATCGATCACCGCTTGCATGGCTTCCGACAGGTCGCATTGGCCGTCGTTGGGATCCTCGGTGTTGGTGGCGGTAGTCACCAACAGAGTTGGAAAGGGTTCGGGCAGGGGCGGCGGGTCCTGGGCCGGCGCCGCAGGCGCGGCCGACGCGGGCCTGGCAACCGGCGCCGCTTGGGCGGCAGCCTGGGCAGGCTGCGGCAGCGGAGTCAGCCATAGCGCCCCGGCCAGGAGCGTGAGAGTGATGAAAAACCTGGAGATGTGTTCGCTAAAAAGATACTTTCGCCCGGTCATTATGCCTCAATGAGTGATCAAAGTACGCCGTTGACCTGGCTGGTCGCCGCTGCAGCGCCACGCTGGAAACCACTACGGGCAGGGGATCCAATGTCAGCCTGCTGCACACAATAAACGCAGTCGGCCGCCATTTGTTGCCATTTGTTGTCAATTGGGGTTGAAAAGCGCGGAATATCGTCGTAGTCGCTGTATTTGCCGCGCCGCTTCTGGGAGATACTTGCAGCGGCAAGCCTGGCGCCTGGGGCCAAGCGCCTACAGTGGCCCACCATGGCGGGCTAGATGCTGCCCGCACCGATCAAAATTGTCCGAGTTGATCAGGCTTCGGGATCAGAGGCAGGCAGGGTCTGATTGGACGGGTCAGCCACAGGGTGCAAGGCACCATCCGCTAGCACGGGACGAGCGCCGCGCGTGAAGTACAGCCAGGTGCCGAGTGCAAAGCTCAAACTGTTGTATACATAATACAGCCAGTGCCAGGGAATGGAGAGCAAGGCAAAGGCCCAACCGCGGCGACTAGCGAAGAATGCGTATAACTGCCAATTGAGCGCCACCAGCAGCACAGCGGCCAGGAGGGGGACGGGCCACAGCGCTGGGATGAAGGACAGGGCCGCCAGGCTGGCCAGCAGCAGGGCGGTGAGTGCCACGCTGACGCGGTTGGAAGTCTGCAAGTTTAGGTCGAGCAGGAAGGGCCGTTGGGCTAGGGCCGGGTCGGGCAGCCGCAGCAGGTCGCCGGTGGCCAGCAGCGGCTCGGATGTGCCACGGGCGCGCGATTCGCGCCACAGCAGCACGGTCCAGGGGATGCCGCGCTCGAAAACATCCGACTGTAACAAGCTGCGCGCCGTCCAGCGCTTAAGGTGGCTGCACTGCATTTCCTTCAGCAGCAGGATTTCGCCGCCGCGCCGCCGCAGCCGGTAACCAAGGTCAATATCCTCGATGCTCGGCCGGCCATAGGTTTCTTCGTCAAAGCCGCCCAGGGCCAGGAAAGTGCTCAGCCGGATGGCGCCGCAGCCGGTCCAAAAGGTGGAAGCCTGGCCGTGGGCGTGCTGGTGGACGTAGTGATGCAGCAGGTTTTTGTATTGCGAGAGGAAGTTCGGCTCGGCAGGCGCGTCGTCATAAGAGCCGAAACAGGCCTCCAGCGACGGGTCGGCCTGGAAGGCCTGCAGTGCGCGCCGCAGGGCGTCGGCGTGCAGCGCCACGTCGGCATCCACGAAGAAAACGTAGTCGCCGGCGGCGGCGCGGACGCCCAGGTTACGCGCGGCGGCCGGGCCCTGGCCGCCCGGCGCGGGCGTGGCCAGCAGCCGCGCGCCGGCTGTGCGGGCTGCCGACGGGCTGCCGTCGGCTGAGCCGTCATCTACCACAATCAGTTCCGTCTCCGCCAGGTCGCGACAGGCGGCGCGCGCCCGGGCCAATGCGGCCAGGCAGGCTGTGAAGGCCTGCCCGCCATTGCGAACGGGGATGATGATGGAGAGCAGCATCTATTTCGCGGCCATCCTATTCCGGAATTTCGGAGTTGCCAATTACATTATGCCGGCCGGACGGGGCCGGCGTTTGGGCGCTCGGTGGGTTCCCAGCGCAGCGGCCGGCGCAACAGACTCTGGGCCATGGACCAGGCGGCGATGCCGATATCGAGCACGAAAAAGAAGGGCACCACGGCCAGCCGGACAAACGCGGCGGGCGGCTCGCCGGCCAGCGCCAGCGCGGCCACCATCTCCAGCGCCGGCAGGGCGAAGTAGATCACCAGGACAGGCAGCGGAAAACGGAACGCCCCGGGCCACAGCCCATCACCCAGCGCAAACGCCAGCCCAGCCAGCAGCGCCAGGCGGTCGGCGTAGCCGAACGCGAAAAAAGTCAGCTCAATTTTCATCAGCAGCGACAGCCGCCGGTCGCGCCACAACGGGCCGAGCCGGCCGCCGCTGACCTGGTGAAAGCCACGGTTCCAGCGCAGGTGCTGGCGCACGTAACCGGCAATGGTGAGCGGCGCCCGGTGACCGGAAACCGAGGCCGGGGCGAAGCGCGTGCGCAGTCCCGCCTGCGCCAGGGCCAGGGTGAGATCACTATCCTCCAGCAGCGCGCCGCCGCGAAAGCCCTGGACAGACCGCAACGCCTCCAGACGATAGGCGCAGTTGGAACCCAGCAGGGCAGGGGCCAGGTTCAGCCGATCCTTGGCGCGCATGGTGACGAATTGGTTGACGTCGGATTCGATCAGGCTATAGGCGGCAGCGGGGCTGTTTAGCCCGTTGCTGACGTGCATTTGCCCGCTGACGCCGGCCACAGCGGGCTGGGCGAAGGGGGCTACCAATGCGCGCAGGGCATCCGGCCGCGGCAGGTGGTCGGCGTCATACACCACGACAATTTCCGTCGCAAAGTCTGGGTGCAGATGGCTGGCCAATGCCAGGTTGAGCGCCTGGGCCTTGCCCACGTTGCCCGCCAGGGCCAGCACGCGCGCCCAAGAGCGTTCGTTGGCCCAGGCGTGGGCCAGCGCGGGGCTGCTGTCGGTGGAAGCATCGTCGACCAGGGTGAGCCGCAGCATCGCGCGCGGGTAGTCCAGCGCCTCCAGCGCCTGAAAGAGCCTGGGCAGCGAGGCGGCCTCGTTGTGGCACGGCACCAATACTTCCACCCAGGCCAGCTCGGCCGGCAGCGGGGCCGCCTTGGGCAAGGCTTTGGTCTGGCCGGCGGCGCCGGGAAGCCTGGCGGCGCCGGGAAGGCTGGCGGCGGCCAGGAGTACCGCGCGCCGCGCCGAAAACGCCAGCAGCACACCGGCTGTCAGTTGGGCGGCCAGGACTAGAAGCAGCATTTAGCTGATGGGGCAGCCGACTTGCTGCGAGGGGCCTTTGAAGCGCACGCTGAACAGCCCCTGATCAAAAGTGGTGGGCGAGCCCAGGTTCAACACCTCAAACCAGGTGTTGCCCGGCTTAAGGGCAAAGACCTGGTTGTTGGCGCCCACCAGGCCGATCTCGTCGGCCGAATTGAAGCGCACCCAGGTGGCATCATACGCCTGCCCATCGCGAAAGATCTTGGCTGGGCCGCTGTTCCACAATTGGATCTCATAGCCGCAGTGGCCGCCGTTGCCGAAATCCTCCGGATCGGGGCTGGTAACATGGTTGGCATACAGGACCACCACGTTCGCGGCGGTAAGCTGCTGGTTGTTGACCGCGTCGGTATGCGGCTTCAGGGTGCCCACCACATCCGTATCGACGAAACGGGCATAGCGTCCACTGGCGGTGTCGTAGCGCCACTCAGTGGTGTTTTCGTTTAGTTGAAAATCAATGTGGATGGTGGCGGCTGGTTGGCCGCCGGCGGGCGCCGTGGGGAAGAAGGCCATGCCGTGCAGATCCTGGCGGCCATTCAGTCCCAGGGTATCCGTTGTCTTCCACAGGTCAGCGGTGCTGGCGAACAGGTTGTTGGTGGAGGCTTCGGTGCCTTCGCGGCACAGCGGCGGGCATTTATTGAAACCGGTTGCCTCGGCAATCAGCCGGTTGAAGAACGGCGTTTTGGAAAGCGCGCCTAGCACCCCGGCGCTGGAGCCGGAGGTGATCAGCATGGATTTGTACGACTCGGTCAGCACCAGGTCGATCAGCCGGGCCGAGCGGATGGAGCCAACCTTGGGCGAATCGTTGCCCAGGAAAATGGCGGTCATGCGCGACACACCCGCCTCGGCATAATGCTCAAACACCAGGTCGGCGTAAGACAGGCCGTCCTGTGGGCGCACCCGGCGCGGGAACTCCGACACTTTCACCGCCAGCGGCCGGCGGTTGAGCAAGGCTGCATCGGCAACTTCCAGGCCGGTCAGCGGGTCGACGTTGGCGGGATATGTCGCCGGCCCCACCTGGCTGACCGTTTGCGGTGTGACCACGGCGGCGGTCGGCGCGGCCAGCGTGGGGGCAGTGGTGCTGGTGGGCTCGGGCGTGCTGGGGATGGCGGCCTCGGTGGTGGCCGTGACCTGCGGCCCGCCCGAAGTGACGATGAGCGGCGCGGTGGCGGTGGGAATGCTGACCGCGGTGGGCGTGGACGAGCAGGCGGCCAGCAGGCAGACGCCGAGAGTTGTGGCAATGAGTTTCAAACGCATGAGTTGATCCTTGTGCAGACCAGTACGCTGGGTGGGACCGTGTGCATTGAGGCAGGATTATAGCAAAGGGGGACGGTCAGCCGGGATCGCCGTCGAATGTTAGAATAAATCCAGTTCAGAAACAACTTATTATCGGCCAGTTTGCGGAGGATACAGGTCATGGAGTACCGCTACTTTGGACGCACGGGTTACAAGGTTTCACCGCTTTGCCTGGGGACGATGAATTTCGGCGGCATCACCAACGAGGCCGACTCGATCAACCTCATTCACGCGGCGCTGGATGCCGGGATCAATTTTGTCGACACCGCCAACAGCTATAACGAGGGCGCCAGCGAAGTGGTGACGGGCAAGGCGCTGCAGGGCCGGCGCGACCGGGTCTTTCTGGCCACCAAGGTGCGCAGCCAGGTGGGCCAGGGCCCGAACGACAAGGGCCTGTCGCGCGGGCACATTCTCAAGGCGGTGGAAGATTCGCTGCGGCGCTTGAACACGGATTACATCGATCTGTACCAGACGCACCGGCCGGAGCCGGATGTGCCGGTGGACGAGACCCTGGGCGCCCTGACCGACCTGGTGCGGGCGGGCAAGGTGCGCTACATCGGCGCCTCCACGCACCCGGCCTGGATGATCATGGAAGCGCTGGCGATGAGCGAGCGCGAGCATCTGGCGCGCTACACCAGCGAGCAGCCGCCCTACAACCTGCTGGACCGGCGCATTGAGAACGAGCTGGTGCCTTTGGCGCTGAAGTACCAATTGGCCCTCATCCCCTGGGCGCCGATGGCCCAGGGCTTGCTGGCCGGGCGCTACAAGGCCAACGCCGCTGCCCCGGAGGAGTCGCGCCTGGGCCGCAGCGGCCCGGATAGCATCTACAGCCAGCGCATGAAGACGCCGGCCATCGAAGCTGGGGATCGCTTCACGGAACTGGCCAAGAAAAGTGGTAAGACGCCGGGGCAACTGGGGCTATTGTGGTGCAAGGATCAGCCGGGTATCACCGCGCCAATCTTTGGGCCGCGCACCATGGAGCAATTGCAGGATGTGCTGCCCGTGCTGGAGATGTCGCTCTCGGCCGACGAGCGCGCGGCGTGCGACGCGATCAACCCTCCGGGCAGTGCGCTGGCTGATTTCCACAACTCCACTGGTTGGATGAAGATGAAAATCGATAATTCATAACGACCCAGCCGGCTGGCGCGGGCACTTCGCCGTGAATCAAGTGATTAAGGATGCTTTGGCCAAATGGTATGCCGTGGCCAGACGAT
>JAYTFQ010000597.1:0-2513 GCA_043734225.1 Anaerolineales bacterium
CTTTGTCTTTCGCGCGCCGCTCATCCGCTCTACCATGCTGCTTGATTTCTTCGCCAACTTCTTCGCCTCGGCCATTGCCCTGCTGCCCATCTTCGCCCAAGACATTCTCCGGGTCGGCGCCCAGGGTTACGGCTGGTTGTTTGCCGCGCCGTCGGTGGGCGCGCTCATCGCCAGCATCGCCATGGTGCCCGCCACCAACCGGGTGGAGCGGCGCGGCACGGTGCTGCTGTGGGCGGTAGGTGTCTTCGGGCTGTCCACCATCGTTTTTGGCCTGTCTAAGAATTTCGCGCTCAGCCTGTTTTGCCTGGCGGTATTTGGCGCCTCGGATATGGTCAGCACCGTCTATCGCAACATCATCCGCCAACTGGCCACGCCCGATGAGCTGCGCGGCCGCATGACCGGGGTCAACATGATCTTCTTCATGGGCGGCCCACAGTTGGGCGAGCTGGAAGCCGGCGTGCTGGCGGATGTGACCACGGCGCCTTTCTCGGTTGTTATCGGCGGCATCGGCGCGATCATCGCCACGCTGTGGGTGGCGCGCACCACGCCTTCGCTGCGCGATTACCACCGCGATGATGACCTGATGATGGCCCAGCCAGCCGCGGCCGATTAAACGGGTTAGAATTCGCCCATTCTGTGTCGTGAGGAGCGCTGTGCCATGAAACGTGCAGTCAGCATCAGCTTGGGCTCATCCAAGCGCAACAAAGCCGTGGAAGTCGACCTGCTAGGCGAGCGCGTCAGCATCGAGCGCATCGGCACCGACGGCGACATGGAAAAAGCCGCCCGAATGTATCAGGATATGGACGGCAAGGTCGACGCCTTTGGCGTGGGCGGCGCCGACCTTGGCTTGATGGTGGCCGACAAGTGGTACCCGCTATATTCGGTCAACAAGATGGTGCGCTTCGTCCAGAAGACGCCGCTGGTGGACGGCACCGGGCTGAAGAACACACTGGAGAAACGCGTGGTGCCCTTCATGCTCCAGCACATCGGCCCGGACCTGGAACCCAAGCGCGTGATGATGACCGGCGGCGCCGACCGCTGGGGCATGACGCGCTCATTCCTGGATGGCGGCTTTGAGTGCGTTTTCTGCGACCTGATGTTTGCGCTGGGCATCCCCCTGCCCCTGCGCAGCGAGCAGGCCGTCAAGAACCTGGCCGGCATCGTCATGCCCATCGCCGGCCGGCTGCCGTTTGACTGGGTCTATCCCACCGGCGAGAAGCAGGAAGTCAACACGCCCAAATACGGCGAGTGGTACGCCTGGGCCACCGTCATCGGCGGCGACTGCCACTATATTAAGCGCTACATGCCCGCCCGGCTGGACGGCAAGGTCATCTGCACCAACACCACCACCACCGACGACGTGGCCAAGTTCAAAGCCGCCGGGGTCAAACACCTGGTCACCACTACCCCGGTGATGGATGGCCGCTCATTTGGCACCAACATGCTCGAAGCCGCCCTGATCGCCGTCAGCGGCCAGGGCCGCAAGCTGACCAACCCCGAGCTGGAAGCGCTGATTGACAAGCTTGGCTTCCAGCCCACCCTCCAAACCTTGAATGGCTGAGCCGGCCGCGCCGCTGATCGACGCCGTCCTGACGGCCGGCGGCATGCCCAAACCCGGCGACCCGCTCTACCCGCTCACTCAGGGCCAGTCCAAGGCGCTGCTGGCCATCGCCGGCCAGCCGATGGCGCAGTGGATCCTGGACGCGCTCAGCGGCTCGGCCCGGATTGGCCGCATCGTGGTGGTGGGCCTGCCGGCTGGCCAGAGCGGCCTCACCAGCAGCAAAGAATTGCTGTATGCGCCCAACGCCGGCTCGATGATCGCCAACGCGGAAGCCGGCATTAAGAAAATTCTGGAGCACAACCCCGCCGCCGAAAAAGTGGTCCTGTGCAGTTCAGACATTCCTTGCCTGACCAGCCCGATGGTGGATTGGATGATCGCCACCTGCCTGGCCAGCGATCACGATATCTATTACGGCCTGATCGCGCAAGCTGATATGGAGCGCCGCTTCCCCGGCTCGCACCGCAGCTATTTTGCCATCAAAGAAGGCCGCTTTTGCGGGAGCGACATTATCATGGCCAGCACCCGGCTGGTGGGCAACTACAACCCGGCCTGGAATGAGATTGTCGGCGCGCGCAAGAACATCCTGCGCCAGGCCGGCATCATCGGCTTCGGCACCTTGTGGCTGATGCTCACGCGCCAGATGACCATCGCCGAGGCCGAGCGCCGCGCCCAAACCCAGTTGGGCGTCAAGGGCCGCATTCTGCTCGACCCATACGCCGAAACCGGCATGGATGTGGACAAGCCGCACCAATATGAGCTGGTGAAAAACAACCTGGAGGCCCGCCGGACGCAGAGGCCAGCCGGGCCGGGAACTTCGCCCGCCTGATGGAACAACCCGCACCGTTTCGCACTGGGCCGCGCCTACAGCGGCTGCTGCAGGCCGACCGCCACTATTCCGCCAAACTGCGTTACGCCGAAAAACCCGGCCGGCTGCGGCGACTAGCCATCTTCC
>JAYTFQ010000598.1:0-6185 GCA_043734225.1 Anaerolineales bacterium
GCCGCAGCTTCGACCCCGACCTGGACGACTGAGCTTCAAGTTTCGTCGTATGATAGTGGCCGTGTGGGTTGCGGCCGAGATAATTGAAATCGCCCGACCTGGCTGCCGCACGTGGGGCAGCCAGGTTTGGCCCTGCCTGTTCCAACCTCACACTCGTTACTTGCTGATTATGAAAGATCGGTGACCCATGTCGCAGCGACTCGTCATTCGACTGATCCCCATTAATATCTTCGTCGTCTGTCTGCTGGCCGGCTGGGCGGCTATCGGCGCCATCCGCGGCATGATCAACACCGGCGGCCTGCCGGCCGCGGCCGAAACTGCCGTGGCGGGGGTCGCGGGCGCCGCCGGCGCGCTGAAGGTCAACGGCCCAGCAGCCGGCGGCGGCGGTCTCTCGCCGGTGTTCACGCCGGAGGTGCAGCACTGGGCCGACAGGATTGTCAGTTGGTCGGCGGTGTTCAAGCTCGATCCCAACTTGGCCGCGACAGTGATGCAGATCGAGTCGTGCGGCGCGCCGTCGGCGATATCCGACTCCGGCGCCCAGGGCCTGTTCCAGGTGATGCCGTTTCACTTCGCGGCCGGGGAAGATTCGCTCGATCCCGACACGAACGCCGCGCGCGGCCTGGCCTATCTGGCGCTGGGGCTGGCGCGCGCCAGCGGCGATGCCGGGCTGGCCCTAGCCGGCTATAACGGCGGCCACAGTCTCATCGGCCAAGATGGCTCGCTGTGGCCGGCCGAGACCCAGCGCTATTGGTACTGGGGCACGGGCATCTATCAGGAGGCCGCCAGCGGCCAGCCGCAGAGCGGCCGGCTGCAGGAATGGCTCCAGGCTGGCGGCGCCAGCCTGTGCGCTCAGGCCGACGGCGAGCTTGGCCTGAATCAATAGCCTGAGCCTGGGCTGGAATCAAACAAGGCCGAGTGGTCTGGCAGACCACTCGGCCCTGTTTGTTTTAGGCGGCCCGTTTATTCGAGCCGCTTGATGACCATGGGCTGGGTGACGGTTTTCGCGTCGATGACACGCGGCGCGTCCATGGCGGCTTTCTCAGGCGCCAAGGGCAGCCAGATGGAGAAAGTTGAGCCGTGACCGTTGATGCCATCCGAGGCCACTTCGATGCGGCCGCCGTGAATGTTGGCGATGCGCTGGGCGATGGCCAGGCCCAGCCCCGAGCCGCCCTGCGAGCGGGTGCGAGCCTTATCGACCCGGTAGAAGCGCTCAAACACGTGCGGCAGTTCCTCGGGGGGAATGCCGATGCCGGTGTCGGTCACCACCAGCCGGGCCCAGCCGTTGACCTTGGACAGGCCGATGTTCACCTTGCCGCCTTCGGGCGTGTACTTCACGGCATTGCTGACCAGGTTGAGCACCAACTGATACAGCCGGTCACGGTCGCCCAGCACGATGGCCTGGTCGATCTCACCGATCGACATGGACACATTCCCAGACAGCACCTGGGCCTCGCGACAGACCTCGAACAGGAGCGTATCCAGCTCCACCGGATGGCGCGCCGTCGGCAGCGTGCCCGCGTCCGACTGGGCCAGCAGCAGCAGATCGCCCACCAGCCGGCTCATGCGCTCCGCCTCCGATTGGATGGCATCCAGCGAGGTTTCGTCCGCCCCGCCCATGCGCCGCAGCAGATCCACGTTGCCGCGGATAGTGGTCAATGGTGTGCGCAGCTCGTGCGAGACATCCGCCAGAAAACGCCGCTGAGCGTTAAACAGCCGCTCCAGCCGCTCCAGGGTCTCGTTAAACGCCAGCGCCAGCCGGCCGACTTCGTCGTGCGGCTCGCCATTGATGACAATCCGGCGCGACAGATCATCGGTGCGGGTGATTTGCAGCGCGGTCTCAGTCATGGCGTCCAGCGGCTTGAGCGCCCGGTGCGCGGACAGCCAGCCGACGAAGGCCGCCAGGGCTACCGCCGCCACCCCGCCGCCGACCAACACCAAAAGCAGGATGTTCTGATACACCATCACGGTCTGGAGCGACGTCGCCACCTGCAGGTAGCCACTCGCCGTGTGGCCAGCGCCAATGACGACGGGATAGGTCAGGACGCGGAGGCGCAGCCCAGAGATCACCACGTCACGATACGATTCGGTTCCCTGCCTGAGGCCCTGCGGATCGAGTGGTTCCTTAGACGCATTGTTGTTCGATGCGGTGACCAGATTATTGTCTGAATCCCAGGCCTGCACAATGGTGCTTTGGAAGCCAAAACGGTCGAGCGGGGGCAGCGCAAGTTCCAGGCCAACAAATGAGTTGCGCAAGTGGCTGGTGCTGACGATGGTCTGCGCCGTGCCCCTGAGGGTGGTATCAATCTGGCGGATGAGGACAAAGCTGGTGCCGCCGTAGACCACCATCCCGAACAAGGCAATGATGAAGGCCAGGACGGCGGAGTACCAAAAGGTTAACCGCAAACGGAGTGTCACAGGCGGAAGCCGGGGTGTCCCGGGCTTGTTTCCGGCCGCCGGGCTGCTGGGGCCGGCGCGCAGCTTTTCCATGCGCTCAGTGTGGGCCAGACAATTGAGCCTGGCGTGAAACGCGCCTGAGCGCTGCGTGAGTGTTTATTCTTCGCGCAGAACGTAGCCAACCCCGCGGACGGTGTGCACCAGGCGCGATTCGCCGCTGGCCTCGGTCTTTTGCCGCAAATAGCGGACGTAGACCTCGATGATGTTGCTTTCGCCGCCAAAATCGTAGCCCCACACGCGGTCGAAAATGACCTCGCGCGTAAGCACTTGGCGCGGGTGGCGCATAAACAGCTCGAGCAACTCGTATTCCTTGGCGGTCAGATCAATCGCGCGCTCGGCGCGGAAGGCTTGCCGGGTGCCCGTGTCCAGGTTTAGATCGGCGAAGCGCAGCACCTCCGGCTGGGTGGGCGCGGCGCGGCGCAGCAGCGCCCGGAGACGCGCCAACAACTCGTCGAAGGCAAACGGCTTGACCAGGTAATCGTCGGCCCCGGCGTCCAGGCCGATGACACGATCGCCCACGGTGTCCTTGGCGGTCAGCATCAGAATCGGCACGGAGCCGGCCGCGCGCAGCCGGCGGCAGACCTCCAGTCCGTCCATGCCCGGCAGCATCCAGTCCAAAATGACAACGTCCGGCGGGTTTTCTCGCGCCAGCGCCAGGCCGGTGGGACCATCGCCAGCCACGTCCACGCGGTAGTTCTCGTAGGTCAATCCGCGCTGCAAGAATTGGCGAATGCGATCTTCATCTTCGATGACTAATATCCGGTTCGTCATGGCTTAAATAATACACTATTCTGGCAACCGCGCCACACGGCCCCGACTCAACGAGCGCATTGCACGCCAAGGGCGAGAATCGAAAAACGGTCGGCGGGGCGGGCTACGCCCGGCCGCCGACCGTTTTTCGAGATCATCCAGACTCAACAGCGGCCCAGGCTCGCGCGAGCGTGGGTCGCTGCATCAAACTTGAAACTTAGCTGAGCTCGATCGTGCCGCCGGCGTCAGTCAGCTTCTTGCGCGCGTCTTCGGCCGCATCCTTGCCCACTGCCTCCAACACCTTGGCGTTGGGGGTCTCGGCCAGGTCCTTGGCCTCTTTCAGGCCCAGGTTGGTCAACTGGCGGATAACCTTGATGACTTCGATCTTCTTGGGACCGACGTCCTTCAGGGTCACGGTGAACTCGGTCTTCTCTTCCACGGGGGCGGCGGCGGCGGCGGCCCCAGCCACAGGCGCGGCGGCCACGGCCACCGGCGCGGCGGCGGAAACGCCCCACTTCTCTTCCAGCAATTTCGTGAGCTGAGCGGCTTCCAGCACCGTCAGGGTGCTGAGCTCGTCCACGAGTTTGGTCAAATCAGCCATTGCATAATCTCCTTGAAAATTATAAACGAACCGTCTATTACGCGGCGGCGGGCGCGGCTTGCGCCGCGGCCGCTTCCCCAGTGGCGGCCGGCTCCGTCTCGGAGTAGGCCTTGACCACATTTAAGATTTGCCGCACCCCGCCAGCCACCACGCCTGTCAGGCGCGTTGCCGGGGTCGAGAGCAGGCCCAGCAGTTGGCCGCGCACCACCGGCAGCGGCGGCAGGTCAGCCAGGGCTTGCACTTCCTTAACCGTCAGGACCTGGCCGCCCAACAGGGCGCCCTTGACCTTGACGAACTCGTTTTCCTTGGCATAAGTCGTCAGCGCCTTGGCCACGCCGGCCACATCGGAAAATGCAAACCCGATGGCGGTGGTCTGCGTGAACATCGCCTCCGGCGCCGTGCGCCCGGCCGAGGTCAGCGCCTTCTGCGCCAGGGTGTTCTTGACGACGTGCAGCTCACCGGCCGCATCGCGCACCCTGCCGCGCAGCGGGCCCATGCCTTTCATGTTCAAGCCGCGATATTCAATCAGGATCATGCCCTGGCTCTTGTTGATGAGCTCGGCATATTCCTTCAACAGCTCGTCTTTGCGTTCTTTGCTAATAGCCAAATTAGTTTCACCTCCCTCCAGGCTCGGATATTGCCCCAGGCGGGGCCGTGCATGTGCGGGCAACAAAAAAGTCTTTGCCCAAGTTTCAGGCAAAGACTTTTCAGATTGCGGTTCAAAAACCGGCGCGGATTTGGCAGGCACGCGCATTGTTTGCGCGCGCTGGCCGCTCCATCTGTCAGCCTTCACCTCGGCAGGGCTTCTGGGGCTGTCTCCCCGGCCTGCTGTCTGCGGCGAAGTCAGAGCGTTCAGGGCGGACTAAAGTCCGATTGTGAACGCCCGTATTCGAATGTTTGGCGGGCGCGGTTCAAACGCCCATGGTTATTATACCCTAAGCCGTCTCGGCCGAGGCCGCGTTCGCATCCACCCGGACGCCCGGGCCCATGGTGGAAGTCACCACCACTTTGCGCAAGTAAATACCCTTGGCGGAAGCCGGCTTGGCCTTCATCACGGCCGCCATCAGGGCCGCCATGTTCTCGGTCAACTGGACATCGGTAAACGAGACCTTGCCGATCGGCACGTGCAGGTTGCCGGTCTTGTCCACGCGGAATTCCACGCGGCCAGCCTTGGCCTCGCGGATGGCGCGCGGCAGGTCGGCGGCGGGCACCACGGTGCCGGTCTTGGGGTTGGGCATCAGGCCGCGCGGGCCGAGCACACGCCCCAGGCGGCCGACCTTGCCCATCATTTCGGGCGTGGCCACAGCCACATCGAACTCCGCCCAGCCTTCCTGGATGCGCTTGATGGTCTCGTCGTCGGCGATAACGTCGGCCCCGGCCTCTTGGGCCAGGCGCCCGCCCTCGCCGTCGGCGAACACCAGCACCCGCACCACCTTGCCCAGGCCGTGGGGCAGCACCACCACGTCGCGGACGTTCTGGTCGGCGTGCTTGGGATCAACGCCCAAATGCATGTGCACTTCCATGGTGGCGTTGAACTTGGCATAGGACGTGGCGCGGGCCAGGGCCACCGCCTCGCTCATCGGGTAGTTTTTGGTGGCCTCGACTTTGGCCGCTTGCTCGCGGTATTTCTTGCCGTATGTATGCATGCTTGTCTCCCGGGTGGTCTTGGCGGGCGGCGCAAGCCGTCCTCCCACCCTGCTGAGGCTAAAGCGGCTGCGCCGCCTAGCCCTCCACCGTGATACCCATGTTGCGGGCCGTGCCTTCCACCTGCTTCATCGCGCCGTCGATATCAATGGCGTTCAGGTCCTTCATCTTGATTTCGGCGATGTCGCGCACCTGCTGCCGAGTGACCTTGCCTACCTTGGCGCGGTTGGGCTGGGCCGAGCCCTTTTCGATCTTGGCCGCCTTGCGCAGCAGGACCGCCGTCGGCGAGGTCTTGAGCACGAAGGTGAACGAGCCGTCGCTGTAGACAGTGATCTCGGCCGGGATCACTTCGCCCGGGCGGCTGGAGGTGCGGGCGTTATATTCCTTGCAGAACGCCATGATGTTGATGCCATAGCCCGCCAAAGCCGGGCCGATGGGCGGCGCCGGGTTGGCCTTGCCGGCCTCAATTTGCAGCTTGGTAATGCCCTTAACTTTCTTTGCCATGCTCAGTAGTCTCCTTAGTGGTTCTGGCGGGCGATTAGCCCTCCCACTTGCGAATTAGCCCTGGGTAAGTGGTAATGACCAAATACCCGTGGCTCTTATACCTTTTCCACCTGCAAGAAATCTAGCTCCACGGGCGTCTCGCGCCCGAAGAACGAGACCATCACGCGCACCTTGGCGCGGTCCATGTCGATCTCGGCCACCGTGCCGATGAAATCGTTGAACGGACCATCCA
>JAYTFQ010000599.1:0-5852 GCA_043734225.1 Anaerolineales bacterium
ATGTAATCCAGTAGCCAATCTGCAAACTGGCCGGGCGTTGTGTCTGCCAGGTATAGGGTCAGGTCATTCATACCGCACGCTCCAAACAAAACGGGCCGCTCATGCTTGACGCATGGCGGCCCGCTGGGATATGCTTTGTCCGCCGGCCGCCTTGCCGGTCATGCGCCTGGGCCGCCTGCGAAGCGGTGCCGGGCGCGTTTCATTGCTGGCCCTAGTTTAGCACGACTCTAGGCCATGCTCACGCCCAGCAGCTCGTAGCCGTGTTCAGTTATGCGGGCTGAAATGTAAAGCGGTTGCGGCCAGTTTGGGCAATATGTTGAAGTTCCCCATGCCGAAGCCCAGGGTGGAGAGAGTAATGCCATTGCGGGCCGAGTCGCCGATGGATTGCAGGATGGCATCCGGACTGGTGGCGCCGACGTTGGCCACGCCGTCGGAGCACAGGATGATGCGGTTGGTGGCGCCGGGCCGGTAGATCTGGCCGGCCACGCTGTAAGCCAGGCGCAGGCCGTCCTCGGTGTTGGTGGCGCCTTCGGGGCGCAGGGAGTAGATGGCGTTTAGGATGCTGGCCTGGTCGTCGCCGCGGGTGGGGTTGAGCAGCACGCGGGCGCTATCGCCGAAGACGACGATGGCGACGGTGTCGGAGGGGCGCAGGCGCTCGACCAGCAGCTCGAGCGAGCGCTTGACGAGATCCAGGCGGTTGGTCAGGGCCATAGAGCCGGAAACGTCGATGACAAAGGTCAGGTTGGCGGGCTGGCGCTCGGCGTCGGGCACCGTGTAGCCCTGGATGCCAAAGCGCAGCAGGTAGCTTCCATCCGAGTTGTAGAAGGACGGGGCGCCGTCGGCATAGATGCCAAAGGCCACATTAGCCGGTGGGGTGTAATCCTGCTTGAAGTAGTTGACGAACTCTTCGACCCGGACCGCATCAGCGGGGGGCAGCCGGCCTTGTTCGATATAATTGCGAGCCAGGGTGTAGGAGGCGGTGTCCACATCCAGCGCAAAGGTGGACAGATGGTCTTCAGACGTGTCCACGAATGGGTTGACGCCGTAGTTCTGGAAATTCATGTTGGCCGGGGTGGCGCCGGGGGTCGCTGGATAGCCGTTCGGCAACGGCGTGGTGGTGGGGTTGAAAGCCGGCTGCCAGGGCGTGGGAGCGGCGGTGGCGAAGTA
The DNA here is from genome assembly GCA_043734225.1 of Anaerolineales bacterium. Taxonomy (GTDB): domain Bacteria; phylum Chloroflexota; class Anaerolineae; order Anaerolineales; family UBA6663; genus JAYTFQ01. The sequence continues at coordinate 1,168 of JAYTFQ010000599.1, forward strand.
GGCCGAGCCCTGGGTGGCCGCTGGGGCGGCGGTGGCAGCCGGGGCAGAAGTTGCGTTGGGCGCCTGGGCAATGGAGAGGGGCGTGCCATTGACGATCTGGGTCTGGACGACTGGCCGGGCGGTAGGCAGGGGGTTGTTTGTGGCGGTCGACGTAGCCTGTGGTGAACAGGCCGACAGGCCGAGCGTGGCGATCAGGGCGGCAAAGATGAGCGGGTTGGCGTGCATGGCATCCTCCTTGGGTGCGGTGGTTATGGTCATTACCTTAGCGGGGGAGGCGGCACTGGGCTTGATGGCGGGTTGACAGAGTTCTGACGAATTTTGGCGTGGGCGGCAGACCGTGTATTGCCAGTAGACGGATAGAACAAATAGTCTATACACTGGAAGAATGCCCCAGAAAGTTGTCTGTGTATGGCTGCCCGACCTGCCGATCCAGTTGGAACAGCAGCGGCGCCACATTACGCTGCCGATCTTGATGCCGCATCCGCTGGATCGTTCGACCATCTGGGCCGCCTCGCCCGAAGTGGTGGAGGCCGGGGTGCAGATCGGGATGTCGCTGTACCAGGCGCAGCAAATGGCGCCCACGGCGCTGGTGATTGAGCCGGACGAGCTGGCCTATCACGGCTGCCACGGGGCCGTTTTGGCTGTGCTGCAAGGCTATTCCCCCCTGATCGAGACAGCGGGGCTGGGCGAGTTTCTACTGGACGCGCGCGGGCTGGAGCGGCTGCATGGTTCGGACGATGAGTTGGCCGGCGCGCTGGCCGCTGCCGCGCAGACCGCTGCCGGGCTGGTGGTGCGGGTGGGGCTGGCGGGGGGCAAGTTTGTTGCCCAGCAGGCCGCGCGGCAGGCGCCGGCCAATGGCGCGGTGGTGGTGCCGCCAGGGGCCGAGGCGGGCTTCCTGGCGCCAATGCCGGTGGGCGTGCTGCCGTATCTGCCGGGCGAAACACGGCGGCGGCTGGCGCTGCTCGATTTGCACACGCTGGGCGACCTGGCCGGGCTGCGCAAGCCGGCGGTGCTGCGCCAGTTTGGGGCCGAGCTATCCGGCCTATACGAGCTGGCGCGCGGCAACGACCCACGGCCGCTGAACCCCGATGTGCCGCCACTGCGGATTGTGCGCTCATTAAGGCTGGCCGGACCGGTGAGCGAGAGGGCGGTTTTGCTGAATGCCCTGCAGCGTCTGTGCTGGCAGATGGGCAAGGCGCTGAATGGCAAGGGCTATCACGCCGAGGGGCTGAAGCTGACGCTGTACACCGCCGGCGGCGCGACGCGCGAGATTGGGCAGGCGGCCAAACCGCCAACTTCGGACGAGGCGCGCCTGACGCGGCTGGCGGCGCTGCTGCTGGGCAAGCTGCCGGTGAGCGAGCCGGTGGTGGCAGTGGCGCTGAGCGCCTATCCACTGCGTTCGTGGCACCTGGGCATGCATCAGAGCTTGCTGGCCGAGGCGGGCGTGCTCGAACAGGAGACGCGTTTTGAGACGGCGCTGCAGGTGCTGGTGCATCGCTTTGGCGAGGTGGTGCTGCGGGTGGCGGCCCTGGTTGGCCCGCCGATGCCCATCCGTGTGACGGTGGCCATGGGCGGCGATGGGCGCCCGGTGAGCTATGAGCTGGGCGGCCAAAAGAGCGCGGTGGTGGCCGTGGATGACACCTGGCGCGAGGAGCGCGAGTGGTGGTCGCGGCCGCTGCGGCGCGATTATTTTCGGGTGCAGCTGGCCGATGGCTCGCTGCGCAAGATATTTCAGGATCTGGTGGATCGTGAGTGGTACCTCGACCGTTCCTGGCCCATATTGTGAGCTGCATGCGCACAGTGTCTTCAGCCTGCTGGACGGGGTGCCGTTTCCGGAAGAATTGGCTGAGCGCGCGGCTGAGCTGGGCCTGCCGGCCGTGGCGCTGACGGATCACGACGCCATTTACGGGGCGGTGCCGTTTTTCGCGCGCGCGGGCGCACTGGGTGTCAAGCCGATCTTGGGGGCCGAGCTGAGCCTGATCGACGGCGCCGACCCGGCTGAGCGAGCGCATCTGACGGTGCTGGCCGAGACCCAGGCCGGTTATCGCAGCCTGTGCCAGCTCATCAGCCTGGGGCGCCTGGCCGCGCCCAAAGGGCAAGCGGCCCTGGCCTGGGAGGCGCTGGCCGGGCAAACTCAGGGCCTGATTTGTCTGACCGGCTGCCAGCGCGGGCCGGTGGCGCGGCGGCTGCTGGCGCGCCAGCCGCTGCTGGCTGGGCGGGCGCTGGATCAATTGCTGGAGGTTTTCGGCCGTGACAACGTCTACGTTGAATTGCAGCGGCATCTGTGCCGCGAGGACAAACGGCTGACCCAGCACCTGGCGGCGCTGGCCTGCGACCGGGGGCTGAAGTGCGTGGCCACCGGCAATGTGCACTATCTGACCAGCGACGACGCCGACCTGCACGACGTGCTGGTGAGCATTCGCGAGCGCGTGCCGCTGCCGCAAGCCATGCGGGCCACGGCGGGCCGGGTGCTGCGGCCCAACCACCAATACTATCTGCGCGGGGCAGCGGGCATGCTGGCGCTGTACCCCGATCTGCCCGAGGCGGTTTACAACACCCGGGAGGTGGCCGAGCGCTGCACGGTGGCGCTGCCGGCCGGCTTGCAAGTGCTGCCGATCTTCCCTAAGCCGGCCGGGCTGACGACCGAAGGCTATCTGCGCCAGGTGTGCCAGAAGGCACTGCCGCGGCTGTACCCGCGTAACACGCGCCAGGCGCTGGCGCTGCTGGAAAAAGAGCTAGGGCTGATCGAGCAATTGGGGCTGGCGAATTACTTTTTGATCGTGTGGGACATCATTTGCTTTTGCCGCCAGCGAGGCATTCTGTGTCACGGGCGCGGCTCGGCGGCCAACAGCCTGGTGGCGCATTTGCTGGGCATCAGCGCGGTGGACCCAATCGCGCAAAGCCTGGTGGTGGAACGCTTTCTCTCGGTAGAGCACGGTGGCACGCCGGATATCGATCTGGATATTGACGCAGCGCGGCGCGAGACGGTGATCCAATACGTTTACGACCGCTGGGGGCGCGACCACGCCGCCATGGCCTGCACCTATGTGACCTTTCGCTCGGCCAGCGCCATCCGCGACGCCGGGTTCGCGCTAGGCTTTAAGCCGGAGACGGTGGAGCGGCTGGCCAGCGCATTGGAGAGCGAACGGCGCCAACATGTGCCCGACAACGACGGCCGGCTGGAGCCGCCGGATGTGCCCATTTCCGCGATCGCCGAGAAGCTGAAGCAGATGAACCCTGAGCTTTCCACAAACGAGTGGCAGCGGCTGGTGAGCATGGCCGCCCGGCTGCAGCGGCGCCCGCGGCATTTGGGGCTGCACAATGGGGGCATGGTGATCACCGGCGACCGGATGGCCGAGTTGATGCCTATCGAGCCGGCCACGATGGAGAACCGCACCGTGGTGCAACTCGACAAGGAATTTCTGGAGCAGATGGGGATTGTGAAGATCGACCTGCTGGGCCTGCGCATGCTCTCGGCGATTGCCGACGCGGTGAAACTGGTGGCGCAGGGGCGCGCCACGCTTGCGCGCGATGCTTCTACGCGAGTGGTGGCATTGGACGCATTGGATTTTTGCGACCGCAAGGTCTACGACCAGATTTGCTCGGCGCAGACCATCGGCATTTTCCAGGTGGAGTCGGGGGCGCAGGTGTCGATCATCCCCAGCCTGCAGCCGCGCTGTTTTCAAGACCTGGTGGTGGAGATCAGCCTGATCCGGCCAGGGCCGCTGCAAGGCAACATGGTGCGCCCGTATATCCGCCGGCGGCAGGGGCTGGAGCCGGTGACCTACCTGCACCCTCGGCTGCGGCCGGCGCTGGAAGAGACGCTGGGCGTGATTGTGTTTCAGGAGCAGGTAATCAAGATCGCGCGTGACTTTGCCGGCTTTACGCCCGGGCGCGGCGAGCTGCTGCGGCGGGCGCTGGGCCATAAGCACGCCGCCGAGGCGCTACAGAAGTTCCAGGATGATTTTTGCAATGGCGCCACTCGCGCAGAGGCATCGCGAGCAGGTGTGGCGCACGGGGTCGATCGGCAAACGGCCGAGCAGGTCTGGCAGATGATCGCGAACTTCGCCGGCTACTCGTTCAGCAAGGCGCACGCGGCGGCCTTTGCCGTGATTGTCTACTGGTCCGCCTGGCTGCGGGTGCACTATCCGGCCGAGTATTTCTGCGGCCTGCTGCGCAACGCGCCGCTGGGCACTTACCCGGCGAATGTGCTGGAGTCCGAGGCCAGGCGGGTGGGGGTGACGTTTTTGCCGTTTGATATCAACCGGTCTATGGCGAAGGCAACGGTGGAGCAAGAAGGCAGGGGGCAGGAGGCAGAAGGCAGGAAGCAGAAGGCAGAAAGCAGAGAGCCAGTTGCTGCCGACTGCCGACTGCCGACTGCTTTCTCCATCCGCTACGGCCTCGACTACGTCCGCGGCATGGGCGAAGAGCGGGCAGAGGCGGTGGTGCAGTTGCGCGGGGAGCGGCCGTTTCGCTCGCTGGCCGATTTTGTGGCCCGGGCCTGCACGCCGCAAACCGGCCTGGACCGGCGCGTGGCCGAGGCGCTGATTATGGCCGGGGCCTTTGACGATTTCGGCGAGCGGCGGCAGCTGCTGTGGGATCTGGCGGAGGCGTTTGACATTGCGCGGCGGCCCGCGCCGCAACTGGCGCTGGAGATACCCGACGAGCGGGCGCGCATGCCGGCC
>JAYTFQ010000600.1:0-3583 GCA_043734225.1 Anaerolineales bacterium
ATCTTGTTCGGGCGCATAAACACATACGTGTTCAGGCCGCCCTGCCGCAGCAGTTGCGGCAGCATGGCGTTGTGCCCAAACGAATCCACGCAATAGCCCACCGTGCACGCCTGGCCGAAGGCGGCTTTGAAAAACGCCTGGCCATACAGGCTTTGCCGCGCAAACGATTCGCCCGCCGGCAAGTTGCAGTCCGGCTCCATCCACCAGCCGCCCACCGCCGCCCAGCGCCCGGCGCGCGCCTGCTGCTGCATGCTGGCAAACAGCTCCGGCTCGCATTCCTGCACCCACTGGTAAATCGCCGCCTGGCTGGCCGTGAACACAAACTCCGGAAACTCGCCCAGGCGCTCCAGCGCCGAGCGAAACGTGGCCCGCGTCTCCTGGTAGCCTTCGGTCCAGCGCCACAGCCACACCGGGTCGATGTGGGCATTGCCGATCAGATGCAGGGTGTTGTCTTTGGGGTTCATAGGTTGCTCCGCCGGCCATTGTAAGACGGACTCCCGCATCGGCCAACGCCCCGCCAATCTAAGGTGGGGCGGACCCGTGTTGGGGCGGACCTACGTGTCCGCCCTGGACCTGTGTGCCCGCCCCCCTCGCCCCAGCCTACCCTCCCATCCGCCATATCTCCAAACTTGAAACTTCCGCCCGCCTCAACAATTGCCGAGACGGATAGAACAAAAACCTGCTACGCTTTGAGCATGCCCCGCTCATTCCTCGCCAGCCTGCCGGCCCAAACATCCTGGCTGACCCTGTTCACAGCGAAGGGTCACCGCCGTCCGGCAGTCAGTTACCCAAATGACACGAATGACACACATGACGCCAGTGACACGAATGACACACATGACGCCGAAAATAAAAATTCTGCATAACACACATGGCCCCTCACACGTCTGACTGGCCGCCATTCCCTGCCGGCGCACCCGGGCAGCAATTCAGTTTGGGGGACAAACGTGCCAGGCACTACTTCGCTCCCCTCGCCTGGCCGCGCCCTTGCCTCTCGCGGCCAGGAGAGCGGGCCGGGGGGGTGAGGCGCACCGGCTGGCGATAACTCGCCCCCAAACTGAAATGCTCCCCGCACCCGCTTCGCGCAGCCCAGTCCCGGATTTTGGGTATGATAAAATGTCTGCCGCCGCCGCCCCGGACCTGAAATCACCTGCCTTTCTGCCCCTTTCCCTTGAAGGAAGGGAGGCCCGAGTGGATACGTCTCCCGGTGGGAACCTCGCCGCCCGCGCCGGCGTCTACACACCTGATGGTAAACTCTAGTTCTCACAAGGATGGTTATAGCAACATGAAGCGCTTTTTCTTTCCCCTGATCCTGATCGCCTTACTGGCCGCCGCCTGCCAATCGCCGGCTGTGACCCCTACGGCCGTCCCGCCGGCAACGAGCGCGCCAGCGACCAGCGCGCCTCCAACGAGCGTGCCCCCAACAAGCGTGCCCCCCACCACCGCACCCACCGGCATCCCGCCCGTCACGCCGCCCGCCACGGCCACCCCGGCCGCCACGGACCTGCCGCCCGCGGTGGATCCCGGTCCGGCGCAGACGGCCGCCATCAATGCGCTGGCCACCAAGCTCCAGATCGGCCGCGACCAGATCACCGTGGTCAGCACCGAAGTGGTGGATTGGCCGGATGGCTGCCTGGGCATTGCCCTGCCGGGCGTCACCTGCGCCAAGGGCCCCGTCACCGGTTTCCGCATCAAGCTCAGTGCCGCCGCCCGCCAGTATGAGTATCACACCAACCAGGACGGCACCAGCGTCCTCGCCACCGACCAGGCCCTGTCGCAGCCGCTGCTCGTCGCCGTGCGCCTGCCGGATAACTCCGTGAAATTTGTCGACACCGGTTTCGGCTCGGCCGGCGTGCGCCTCAACCAGGGCCTACTGCCAACGGGCGGCTCGGCCGGCGGCACCGCCTACGTGCTCGACTTCCAGGACCAGCCGCGGGCCCAGATGGTCAATGCCGGCGGCGTCAACGTGCTGCCGTTCGTGCAGAAGCCGAACTATGGCCTGGCGGTCTGGCCGGGCAATGGCGCCGCCAAGCCGCGCCTGGCCTGGGCCACCTCGCCCACCAGCGACACGCCCGTCACCCAGCTCTTCTATGCCAACGTGGACGGCACCGGCCTCACCACGGCCGTCACCGAGACAGTTGTCAGCGGCGCGCCGCCGTATCAACTCATCGCCGAGGCCTGGTCCGATGACGGCCAGGCGCTGTATTTCAGCCGCGAGCCGTATGGCATCGGCGGCTACATCCCCTTCGCCAGCGCCTCCAGTCTGTATCGCTACAACCTGGCGGATGGCACCGTCACCACGCTGGATGCCTTCAACTTCGGCAGCGGCGGCAAGGGGCTGTGCCTGGATGGCCTGAACGCCGACTTCAGCCTGGCGGCCGGCCACTGCGTCGACCCCAAGGCCGTCACCCTGCACGCCTTCACCGGCGGCGCCGCCGATCTCACCATCACCGCCCCCGTCACCGTCACCGAATTCAGGCTGGCCGGCAGCGCCCGCTTCAGCCCGGACGGCAAGCGCGTGGCCTTTGCCCTGGCCAAAGGCGACCCCACCGCCGAGCAGGGCTATGTGGCCGTCTCCGCTGGCCTGGGCGGCCAGTCGAACTTTGTCACCACCTCCAACCCCGGCCAATACTTCACCGTGGAGGCCTGGCTGGACAACAAGACCTTGCTGCTTCAGCTCAACGCCCTGGCCTGCAACCCGGACTGCAACCCCAGCCTGTGGACCATCGGCATCGACGGCGCCAGCCTGACCCAGCTCACCCCTGGCAACTTTCTCACGCTGCTAGCCGGCAACCAATAGAACCAAAATTGAAAAAGTGTGTCCAGCCGTAGGGGCGTTCAATTGAACGCCCCCTACGGCCGGACACACTTTTTCAAACTCTTATCTTCGATTTTCCCCGGAGAGCCTGAGAACGATCGCCGCCGCCCACTATGCCCGCTCCCCACGCGCCCATCCACACTGCCCGCCTCACCTTGCGCCCGTTTGAGTCAGGCGACCTGGACGATCTGTTTGCCTATATTTCGCGACCGGATGTTGTCCGCTATCTGTATGGCAATGTGAAGGATCGCGCCGAGGCCCAGGAGTTGCTGGCGCGCTGGATGGCGGGCAGCAGCATGACCCAGGCCGGCGAGCGCCTGGTGCTGGCCGTCACGCCGCGCGACGGGCGGCCGGTGATGGGCGAAGTCATGCTCATGTGGCGCAGCCAGGAGCACCAGCAGGCCGAGCTCGGGTATGTGTTTCACCCCGACTACCACGGGCAAGGCTTTGCCCGCGAAGCCGCCCAGGCCATGCTGAACCTGGGCTTTCAGGAATTTAGCTTTCACCGCATCTTCGCCCGCTGCGACGCGCGCAACACCGCCTCCTACACACTCATGCAGCGCCTGGGCATGCGCCGCGAGGCCCACTTCATCCACAATGAATTGTTCAAGGGCGAGTGGAGCGACGAATTGCATTACGCCATCTTGCAGACTGAGTGGGCGGACAAGGCTCGCTGAAAAAACGAAGCAGTCGGCCGTCGATATTATCGACGGCCCGCTGCTTCGTTCTTTCGTATCTGCTGCGCCGGCCATATAATGCCGGCCG
>JAYTFQ010000601.1:0-2255 GCA_043734225.1 Anaerolineales bacterium
CGCGCGGGTGGCCGTATCGAGCGGATTGCCCAGGGCTTGCAGCAGCGCTGGGCCGAGGCCAAAGGCAAACAGCAGCACTGTCAGCAAGGCCAGCGTGGCCAGCACCGGCCACCAGGCACGCCGGTCGGAAGCCGAGGGCAGCATGGAGTTGGCCACGGTAAAAACCAGATAAAGCCACAGCCAGAAGTTGGGCCGAGCGGTCATCTCGCCCACGGCCTGGCCCATGCCCAACAAGTCGCCGCGGCCCAGGGCCTGGCCCAGCGTTTCCACCCCCAGGCGCGAGTAACCCACGAAAATGATCACCGCGGCGCCGGCCAGCAGCGGCGCGGCGCCGATAAGCGCCTCGCGCACCGGGTCGACGTGTTCGGTCTCCACATAGCCCAGGCGCAATGTGCCATCCGGCAAGCGCTCGGGCACCATCGAAAAGCGCCCCGCCCTAACCCCCAGCAGCGTGGCCGTCAGCCAGTGACTGGCTTCGTGCACCAGCACGCCCGGCAGCATCAACAGCGAATATAGGATCAGCGCCAGATCGGCGTCGCGCACCAGCAGCAGCCAGATACCCTGCAAGTGCCGGTGGATCCAGCGCTCCAGGAAAATGAGCGGCAGGAGCGCCAGGACCAGCCACAGCCACGAAGAAAGGAGTGGCATACGAATAGGGCCACTACGAATTACTCGCAGAGGCGCGCACGATGGCCCCAAAGTCCAGCGGCTTGAGACTGGCGCCGCCCACCAGGGCCCCATCGATATCCGGCTGAGCCATGAGCTCGGCGGCATTGGCAGCCGTCACCGAACCACCGTATTGCACCCGGATAGCATCGGCCGCGCCAGCCGAATACAACTCCGCCAGCGCGCCGCGGATGTGCAGACCAATGACCGCATTCGCCCCGGCCGGCGTGGCGGCCTTGCCCGTGCCGATAGCCCAGACCGGCTCATAGGCCACGATGGTCTTGAGGGCCTCGTCCGCTGAGATACCGGCGTAGGCCGCGTGGGTCTGGCGCGCCACCACTTCCGCGGTGAGGCCGGCCTCGTTCTCGGCCAAGACCTCACCCACGCAGATAATGGGCGTGAGTCCGCTGGCCAGCGCGGCGCGCGCCTTCTTGTTGACAGTTTCATCGGTCTCGCCAAAGAACTGGCGGCGCTCGGAATGGCCGACGATGACGTACTGGCACAGGCCGGCCAGCATGGCCGCCGATACCTCGCCGGTGAATGCGCCGGACTTCTCCCAGTGCAGGTCCTGCGCCCCTAGCCCCACCCCGGCGGCGGCCAGCAAAGGCGCGACCGTGGTCAGCGACACAAAGGATGGGCACACCACGCGCTCCACCGAGGTGTACATCTGAATTTGCTCGAGCAACTCGCGCACCAGGTCGAGCGACTCGGGCACGGTCTTATTCATTTTCCAGTTAGCAGCAACAACGGGTCGACGCATGAGGCCTCCAGGCTTATAGTGGCGCGCTGAGTCTTGATCCGATCCTGCTCACAGCGCGCCTCGCGAATGATCCAATCCGGCACCGTGCCGTTGGCCAGGCGCAGGGCGGCCACCTGCGAATACTGGCGGGTGGCTTCAACCCACGCCGCGTGGGCAAGATAATAGTCGCCCAGCATCAGCCGGGCGAACGAGCCGCGCGTGCTGTCTTGGGCCAGGGGATCCAATTGCGCCAGGGCGCCCTGCCCGCCAGCGAAGAAGATCTGATAGCGCTGACGGGCGATGATCGGCACGCCCCTGAGCGGGTACGTGCTAATCTGCTGGTCCAAAAATGCGCTGGAGGTCTGGTCAGCGGCCGCCACATAGAACGCCAGCGCCGCGTGCGACTGCATTTCGCCGGAACGCGAATCGGGCGCGGCCGCCTCGCGGGTGGCCCCAGGCACATAGTAGCGGCGCAATGCTTCGAGCGCCAACTTGTGGCCCAGGGCCAGATCGCCGGCGTTCAGAAGCACCGTCGTATTGCTGGGATCACCGACTACGGCCTGATCGAGCAGCGCCAGCGCCGCGTCTGTCTGGCCGGCCACCAGAGCGTGCTCGGCGGCCTGCAATTGCTGCTGCGCCAGGGCAGAGGTTGGCGCCGCCACAGGCGTGCTGGCCGCAGCCGTCGGTACGGCTGCGGCCGCCTGAGTGGCCGTTGGCGACAGCGCAGCGGCCGTGCTGAGTGGCGACGCCACGGCCGTTTGGGTCGCGCTCAGCGCTTGGCGCCGGGCACGCTGCGCCGCGCCCAAGGCCAGGAAGCCGCAGGCGAACAATAACAAAATGCCGGCCGCGA
>JAYTFQ010000602.1:0-1660 GCA_043734225.1 Anaerolineales bacterium
CCATGCTCCAATTCGGCCACTAATTCCTTGATTTCCATGTTTTCTTTGACTGTCGGAATGTGCATCGCCCGCGCTGTGGGCGATGCCGGTTTATTAGCGAGGATGGGGTAACTGTGAACGTTTCTCAGCAGACGACGGTAGCACGCGGCGGATTGGATCCGAAGTACCGGGTGCTGATCACGGTCATGATCGGCGTCTTCATGATCATTCTCGACTCGACAATTATCAATATTGCCTTCCCCACCCTACGCCAGGAGTTCAGCGCCAGCCTGACTGATGGCCAGTGGGTCATCAGCGTCTACGTGCTGGCCCTGGGCATCACCACGCCGGTGGCCGGCTTTCTGGCCGACCGCTTCGGCATCAAGTTCATCTATCTGCTCGGTTTGGCCTTGTTCACCATTGGCTCGCTGCTGTGCGGCTTTGCTCAGACCCTGCCGCTGATCATTGTGTTCCGGGCCTTGCAGGGCCTGGGCGGCGGGTTGGCGACGCCGCTGGGCGCCGCGCAACTCTACCGCGCCTTTCCACCCAAGGAGCAGGGCACCGCCTTTGGCATTTTCGGCCTGGCGCTGGTGGTGGCGCCCGCCCTGGGGCCCATCCTGGGCGGCTGGCTGGTGGATATCGGCCTGTGGCGCGCCATCTTCTTCGTCAACGTGCCCATTGGCATCACCGCCGTGCTGCTCGGCAGCCGCTTCCTGCTCGACTATCGCACCGGCCTGCGTCCGCCCTTCGATCCGCTTGGCCTGATCACCGCCACCATTGGCTTTGGGGCCGTGCTCTATTCCGCCACCACCGCCGAGATCGGCGGCTGGACCTCCCCGCTGACGCTGATCACCATGACGATTGGCGTGCTCGGCCTGGCGGCCTGGGTGGTGGTGGAGCTGTTCGTGGCCAAGGAACCGATGCTCAACTTGCGGCTGTTTGCCAACCGCACGTATACGAACGCCACGCTGGTGGGCTATGTGGCCACGGTGGCGCTCTTCGGCGCGGAATTTTTGATGCCCATCTATTTGCAGTCGTTCCGCGGCCGCACGGCGCTGGAAGCCGGCCTGATCCTGCTGGGCGTGGCGGCCACATCAGCCTTTGCCACGCCGTTGGCCGGATGGCTGTTCGACCGCATCGGACCGCGCCCGATCGTGGTGACCGGTTTTGCCTTGCTGTGTGTCAACACCTGGCAGCTTTCGCAGCTTCAAGCGGATACGCCAATCCTCAACATCATCTTAATTTTGACGGTGCGCGGCCTGGCGGTCGGTCTGACCTTGCAAACCACCTTCACCACCGCGCTGGGCAGCGTGCCGCTAAACGATCTGCCGCGCGGCTCATCGCTGCTCAACAGCACCCGCTTCGTGGTGCAAGCGGTGGCGGTGGCGGCGCTGGCCGTGGTGCTCACCAGCACGCTATCGCCCGAGATCAAAGCGCTGGAAGATCAGGCTCAGGCCAACCCGGTGCCGGCCTCCGTGCGCTTTGGCGCCTGCGAAACCCCGGGCGTGGCCGCCAGCGACAACCTGCCGCCGGGCACGGGCGTGCAACTGGCCGCCCTGAGCCCCGCCGGCGCAGCAGCCGCCAAGACCAAGATCCTGGCCAGCCTGCAGCTCGTGTGCAGCCAGAGCATGGCCGGCTTTGAGTCGGCCTACCGCCTGACCTTCTTCGCTTCCATCGGCGC
>JAYTFQ010000603.1:0-26092 GCA_043734225.1 Anaerolineales bacterium
CTTGTGCTCAAAGAAAACGTGCACCGACTCCCACAAGATGTGATAGAGGGTTTCGTGTGTTTCCTGCACGGATGCTGTGTCGCTGCACGGCACCACAAAGCAAAAATCCATCCCGGCCCGTACCAGGGACCCGCCGCTGCCGCCTGCCAGGCCGATGGTCAACAGCCCGCGCTCCGCAGCGGCGCGCAGCCCAGCCAATACCGCTGGGTCGTCGCCGCTGGGGTCGATCCCTAACGCCATATCCTCGGGCCGGCTGAGAGTTGTGATCTGGCGCGCATACAACTCGTGCCAGCTTCCGCGCGCGGCCAGGCCCAGGGTGGCCGCCATATCCGTCCCTAAGGCAATGGCCGGCAACGCGCGCTTGCCCACGATGACCGGATGGACAAACTCGACTGAGACGTGCTGCGCGTCGGTCACCGAGTTGCCGGCGCCAAAGGCCAGCAGCCGGCCGCCCTGGTCGAAACGGCCGGCCATGGCCAGACAGGCCTGCGCCACGCGCTCGGCCTCGGCCTCAAAGAAGTCGCGCGGCACGGCCACGCTGCGCTGGAAGCGGGCCTCCACCCACGCGCGATAATCGCGACCGTTGTCCGGCCGCGCCAGGGAGTCCGTCATTCGATCTGGCTGGCTGCCAGCTGAGCCAACTCGTCCGCGTAGGCCTGGCCTAGCTCCTCCAGGTAGCCAAACGTGGCGGCGGCCTCCTGCTCGTCAATCTTGCTGAGCGCGAAGCCGACGTGAATGAGCACCCAATCGCCTTTTTGCAGGCCATCGGCCATCACCAGGCCCACGTTCACGTTGCGGCGCACGCCGCTGACATCCACCTTCGCGATGTAGTTCTCTTCGTCCACAAATTCCACAACTTGGCCAGGGATGCCCAGGCACATAGGTCACTCCTTCGCTAAGCGGGCCGCCGCCACCGCGGCCTGCCCAAAGGCAATACCGCCATCGTTCGGAGGCACGCGCTGATTGGTATACGTTTCAAAGCCCAGTGCCGCCAGCCGCTCCAGGGTGCGCGCCAGCAGCAAAACATTTTGAAAGACGCCGCCGCTGAGGGCGACGCGATTCAGGCCGCGTTCCTGGCGCAGCTCGACACAAACGTCCGCCGCCAGCCCGGCCACGGCGTTGTGAAAGCGGGCCGAGATCACCGGCGCCCCTATCCCGGCGCGCAGATCAGCCAGCACGGCCTCGAACAGCGGCGCCAGGTCAACCGCCGGCCGGCGCTGGCCAAACGGGTAAGCAGCGTGGGTGCTCAGGTCGGCGATGGCCTCCAACTCAATCGCCGCTTGCCCCTCGTAGGTCACCGTTTCGCGCAAGCCCAGAAGCGCCGCCAGCGCGTCAAACAGCCGGCCCATGGAAGACGTCAGCGGGCTGTTGATGCGTTGGGCAATCATTTGCCGCAGCGCTGCCGCCGTGGCGCGATCCGCCTGGCGCGGAAAATTCACCGGCCAGCTTGACCAATCGTCGCCATACAATTTTTGCAGCCAGGCGGCGGCCACCCGCCAGGGCTGGCGCACTGCTTGCTCGCCTCCCGGCAGCGGCACCGGCTCCAGGTAGGCCGCGCGCTCGAAGCCAGCCAAATCGGCCACCAGAAATTCGCCGCCCCACAGCGTTCCATCCGCGCCCAGCCCAGTGCCATCGAACGCCAGGCCAATCACCGGCCCAGCCAGGCCGTGCTCGGCAAGGACCGAGGCAATATGCGCGTGATGGTGCTGAACGGCGAACCGTCGGACGTTGTGCGCTTCAAAGGCAAACTGCGAGCTCAGATAATCGGGGTGCAGATCGTGGGCGATCACCTGCGGCGTCACGTCGAACAGGCGCTCCAGATGCGTCACGCCGGCACGAAAGGCCAGCAGTGTTTCCAGGTTATCCAGATCGCCAATGTGCGGGCTGAGCAGCGCGTAGCGTCCCTTGCCCAGGCAGAACGTGTTTTTCAGGTGCGCCCCCACGGCCAATACCGGCTGGCGAAACTCAAAGGGAACGGCCAGTGGCTGCGGCGCATAGCCGCGCGCGCGGCGCAGCGTAATGGGCAATTGGTAATCGGCCATTGGCTGGCCGCACACGGCGGCTGGCAGCGGTACAACACGGACAACTGAATCGTCGACGCGTGTGTGGATGGCGCGATCGTGGGTCAGAAAGGCATCGGCCAGGGCGGCCAGTCGCTTGAAAGCGTCGTCATCTTCAAATGCGATGGGCTCATCGCTGGCGTTGCCGGAGGTCATCACCAGCAACTGGTATGGCGCCTCGGCGAAGAGCAAATAGTGCAGTGGCGTATACGGCAGCATCAGGCCCAGATTATTCAGGCGGGGCGCCACGGCCGGCGCCAGCGCGCCCACCGGGCGGCGGGGCAGCAGCACAATGGGGCGTCGCCGGTCCAGCAGCGCCGCGCTCCCGGCCGCGTCCACCTCGCACACCGTCTCGGCGGCGGCCAGGTCCGCCGCCATCAGCGCGAAGGGCTTGTCCCAGCGGCGTTTGCGGGCCCGCAAGCGGGCCACCGCGGCGGCATTGCCCGCGTCACAGGCCAGGTGATAGCCGCCCAAACCCTTGATGGCCAGGATGGCGCCATCAGCCAACAGGCGCTGGGCCTCGGCCAGCACCCGCGCGTCCTGGCCAGCGGCGATGGTCTGCTGGTCGCTGACCAGCCGGACGTGCGGGCCGCACACCGGACAGGCCACTGGCTGGGCGTGGAAACGCCGGTCGCCCGGGTCGTCGTATTCCTGCTGGCAAGCAGCGCACAGCCGGAAAGCCGCCATGGTGGTGCTGGGGCGGTCGTACGGCACGTCGCGGATGATGCTGTAGCGGGGCCCGCAGTTGGTGCAGTTGATGAAGGGGTAGTGATAACGCCGGTCGGCTGGGTCGAACAACTCGCGCCGGCAGTCGTCGCATACGGCGGCATCCGGCGAAACGAGCGCCTGTTTGGCGGGGCCGTGTTGGCTGGCGTCAATCACAAAGGCGCTGTCGCCATGCAGCGGCAACGCTTCCCAGGCCACCCGCTCCACCACGGCCAGCGCCGGCGGCTGTTCGCGCATCGCGCGCGTAAAGGCCTCCAGGGCAGCGGCGTCGCCTTCCGCTTCAATGGTCACCCCGGCCGTGTCATTGTGCACCTGTCCCACCAGCGCGTGTTGCTGAGCCAGGCCATATACAAACGGCCGGAAGCCAACGCCCTGAACAATGCCCTGCACCACGATCCGGCGGCGCTCACGCATGTGCTACATCGACCGGATGCGTAAGTACCGAATGATATCCCGCATGTTAACAATCAAGACAATCACAGCCAACGTCAAAATAATGACACCCACAGTGATTAATATTTTCATAGACGGTCCATTGGTTTCACAGCCTATCCGATTAATCGGCCGGCGACAGGCCGAAGTTGACCGGCTTAGAATCCCGCGCCCCGCTCGCTGGCGCGTCAGTCCTTGGTCAGCGGCCCAGTGACCAGGTTAAGTCCCTGTTTAATCATGGCTCCCAGCAAACCGGGTCCGCTGGAGCGTAGAGCCTTGGCCTCCTCCGAGCCCATGATCGTTTTCCAGGCGTCACGCAGCTTGGCGAAACCCTCGGGCCCGTCCCGCATTCCAACCAGGTAACCAACAGCAAGACCAATGAAAACGCTGAAAACGGTATCCATGGCGCACTGCTCTCCTGTGGCGTTCCTGGGGCCGATGGCCGAGTGTCAATCGACCCGTTCGGCGATGGCTTCGATGGTTGCCCGGACCTGCGGGTCAACCTTAAGAAAGAACAACTGCGGCGGCTGCAAGCCAAAATCGCGCACGTCGAAAGCCTGTTCACCGACGAAGCTGATGGTCCGGTCGTCCAGCCGTTTGACCACGATTTCCCCCTCTACCTGGCGCGTGACGCCGTGAAGGGTCAAATCTCCGACGATGTGGTAGTGCCCGGCGGCGGCAGCTGCCTTAAACTCTTTGATGTCGGCCGTAACCAGCGGGTAGCGCTGCGGGTCGAGCCGGCGCCGCATCTCCAGATCCTCCAGCTCGTTGCCGGTCTTCAATTTGTCGACGGCGATCTCCAGGTGTCCCTTCGCCGGCTGGCTCAGGTCCACCTGGCCATCGGCTGACACTTCGGCCTCGAAATAACCGGCCAACCCGCTGGCGCTGGTGTGAATCGGGTGAATGCTGGAGCGCCCGTCCAGCGACAGCTTGGAGCGGCTGGGCACCGCCTGGTAGCGCGTCACGCGCGGCAGTCCAACATGCTACATCTCGCGTAGCTTGAGATAGCGCGCGAAGTCGGGCAATGAGCGCACCACAATCATTGCCACGGCCGCCACAACCAACGAAACGACGACATTGCCGATGAACTTGGTCATGCAATCCTTCCTTTCGGGTTAGCGAGATGCTTCGCTCATGGATGAGAGCAGGCTGGCGGCCTGCTCGGACTGGGCGCTGGCGTGCGCGGCGTGTTGGTTCGCCAGCCAGTTGGCCCAGTCCGCCAGGCCGCTGCCCGTGCGGCAGGACAGCTCAAAAATCGGCGCCCGGTCGTTCAACGCCCGCACCGGCGGGTAGAACGCGGCCCGTTCAAAATCCACAAACTCGATCAGGTCAATTTTGTTGAGCACGATCACGTCGCTGACCGCGAAGATCTCGGGATACTTAATCGGCTTGTCGTCGCCTTCGGCAGCGCTGGCCAGGCACAGCTTGATCTGCTCGCCCAGCGCCCAGTGCGTCGGGCAGATCAGGTTGCCCACGTTCTCAATGAAGACCAAATCCAACTGGCTCAAGTCAAGCTGGTCCAGCGCCTGGCGCACCATCGGCGCTTCCAGGTGGCAACTGCCGCCGGTATTAATCTGCACCGCTGCCCCGGCGCCGGCCGCCAGCACCTTTTCAGCGTCGATGCTGCCGGCGATATCGCCCTCGATGACGCCGACGCGCAACCGGCCGGCCAGGGCCGCAATGGTGCGCGTGATCAGGCTGGTCTTGCCCGCGCCGGGCGAGGCCATCAGGTTGATCGCCAGCACGCCCGCCTGCCGGAAGCGGGCCTGATTGGCGGCGGCAGCTTCGTCGTTGCTGGCCAGCACATTTTTACCAATTTGAATAGTTGTGACGCTCATAGGTCGATCTCAATACTTTCGATGAGCAGCTCGCTGCCGTCGTCGGTCACATGCCCCACCTGGCCGCAGCTGGGGCAGTCAAAAGCGGCGCCGCGCGGGCTGTAGTCCGAACAGCAGCCCTCGCACTTAAAGCGCATCGGGGTGCGGCGCACATTCAAATGCGCCCCCTCGGCCAGGGTGCCAGGCGCCAGCAGGTCGAAATAAAACAGCAGCGAGTCGTCCACCATGCTGGCCCGATCGCCCATCACCAGGTTCACCGCCAGTACCTTGCGCGCGCCGTGTTCCAGCGCCTCGGCTTGCACCGTTTCGAGCAGATACGACATGACCGACATCTCGTGCATGGGTGGCGCCTGCCTGCGCCGTCAGGCAGCCACCGGCGTTTCGGCGCGCAGGCGTTCCACCAGCGCTGCTACCATCGTCACCGCTTCCGCCACCGCGGCCTGCACCGGCTCGCTAAGGCCCATCTGGCCTTGCTCTGACCCGAATGAGGCGGGTTCGCACCCCACCACCAGCACCCGGCGCGGCTGGCCGCCCAATGCGCTCACCAGCCGCAGCACCGCCACTGGGTTCATGGCGTGGGTTTCAATTTCCATCTCCGGCGCGGCGTTGAGCTCGGCCAGGTCCGGCTCCAACACGAACAGGGTGCCGGGTGGCTCACCGCGCGGCGCCGCGTCCACCAGGATGGTGATATCAATATCCGCCATCATGGCGTAAGCCAGGTCGAAACCACGAATGCCATAGTCGACCACGCTCACGCCCTCCGGCCAGGCGCGCCCGACCAGCCGCTGGGCCACTTCCACGCCAAAGGCGTCATCCCCCAGAAAAATGTTGCCGATGCCGGCGATCAGAATGCGCGGGCTGGCCACGGTCACTCCAACGGCGCGCCCATAGCCGGCAGCAATTCCACCTCATCCGGCGCATAGAAGAACCGGTGCGCCGGCTTGCGGTCGGCGCCCAGGTCGCGACCGGGATCATCATCCACCACCACGGCCACGTACACGCGGTCTTCCATATCCTGCTCGATGCCCTCGATGACGGCCGTGCGGCCTTCCAGCATCAGGTCAAAGGCATCCGCCCGGCGCTTGGGGCACAGCCGCACGCGGGCGCCGACCGTCAGCACCTGCTCGCCTACCCGGATCAGCTCCAGGCGCGTGTTCGAGGTCAACGTCTCCCAATCAGGCATGTGCGTCGCCAGTTACTGAGTGCAGGCCGCGCACCACACCATGCAGCCGCGCAAACACCTCCGGCGGCATGCACTCGGTTCGCTCGAGCAATTCCCGCCCGCGCTCATCCGATTCGCGTATTTCTTGCTTTTCGGCGTCGGTCAGAGTCAAAATCCGCAAAGTCAAAATTTCGTCAATCTCGGTGCCATCGAACAGGTCCCCGGCGCTCTCGGGCGCGATCTGCGGGTAGTCGTACAAAATGATCGGCGACGAAAGCATGAGATCGCGCGCGCCAGCGTCGCCCAGCAGCACCGGCCAGGTGCCCCGGTTGCGACAGGCGGCGGCCTGCTGGCCGAGCACCTCGGGCGGTTCGAGCAACGACACAAACTCACCGCCCTCGACCGCTAACAGCGTGTGGGTGGAGAGAAAGCAGAGCGGCAAAACATCCTCGCGCGTCATTTGTTGGGCAGCCGGGCAAGCGGCGTCATTCGATATCCGCACGGTGACCTTGACCAGTTGGTCGGCGAGTTGCGTCGCGCTGACTTCCAGCCAGCCATCGAGCGCCTGATGGTCCCGCACCAAGACGCCCGCCAACAAGCCGTCGGGCGCGTAGAGCGGTTCCAGGCTGTGGCCAGATGGGAAATGGATCGCGTGCCGGTCTGGCTGCGCCAGCAGGTCGGCCAGGCGCGCACGTGGGCCGGCCACTTCGCGCTCGCTGGCCTCTTGCCAGGGGCGGTAGACGCGTTCGCCCACACGCAGCGTCTCCACCACCTGATAATCCGGCTCACCGTCTAAAGGCATGCCCGCTGCCCCACCCGCCACGGCGCCCACGCTGCGCGTCACCAGGTGCAGGAAGCGAACTTTTATCTCCAGCAGGGCCTGTGGCCCCCCGGCCACCAGGCATTCGGTTTGCATTTGCCAATCATCGGAGCCGATGTGCGCAGCGCTGTATTGGCGCGGATAGACGCCGCCGAAATTCCAGCGCTGCTGGTTCTTGACCGACGACGGTCGGTAAGGGTAAAGAATATAACCCTCGTACAACACCGCCCGGGCCAGTTGTTCTGCCAGCGCCGCGTTCATAGGCCCTCGGCCTCCGACTCAACCGACAGCAGGCTTTGCAGCACGTTTTCCCAGGTCGTCAGGCCATGCCGCAGCTTGTACTGGTACAGCCGGTCAAAGACGTCCTTGCGCAGCGTCAGCCAGGCCAGGTTCGGGTAATAGTGGTCCATCATGGCCTGCCAAACCGCGATGGGCAGGCGATAGGCGGCTTCTCGATCCCAGGGCACCTGCGTCACCTGCAACAGGCCGTCGGGCGTTTCATAGAATACGGTCCCGCTAAACATGAGATTGAGCGGCACATCGCCCGCTTCCAGGGCGTTGAAATATTTGGTGGCGGCCACGTTAAAGTCAAACGTGCAGGGCACCGGCAGGTCGGCCGTGGTGCTGCCGGTAAACGGCGCAACCACTGTGGTTGCAAAGGTCCACAGCATGCCCTTCAGGGTCTGGCTCCAGCGCGCGCGCTCACCGAACAGGTCGCGCAGCAGGGCTGCTTCGCCGTCGCTGTATTGCCGGCGGGTCGCTTCAATCTGGATTTGAGCCCGCAGCGCAATGGTCGTGATCGGCTCGTCCGGCAGCGCGTTCGTCACCCGCAGCTTAAACATCAACATGGGCGCCGCGGCGTAGGGCACCACCTCAGCCCCTTCTACCGAAAAGCTGAGCTCAGGCACCGGGCCCCCCCGCCGCCGGCGAAATTTCCGACTGCGTGCGCAGCGACTGCGCTTTCAAATCAGCAAAGAACGCCGCGATGCCGGCCCACACCTCCGTGCCGCCCGAGAGTCCACGCCACTTGGACCGGATCAACCCCACCAGTTGATAGCACTTATCCAGCGGCGCCAGATAATATTCCCGCGTGCCATTCACCCGGTTGACCAGCAGCGCTTCCACGTCTGGCCGCAGCTTGGCCAGGCTGGAGTTCTCGGCCACGATCGCTTCCCAGGCCTGCAAGCTCAACAGACATTCGGTTGGGCCGGCCGGGCTGGGGTAATACGCCATCATCTTGCCGGCGGCGCCGCTGAAGAAAAAGAAGGCCATACCCACCGGGATTAGCAGGTCGTCCCACTGGCCGTCCGACAGGTTGAACTCTTCCAGCCAGCACACCTCCGTCGGTAGGCGCAGGAAGGCGCTGCCCTCGCGCTGGCCGACGCTCAGGGCGCAGGCCTCGCAGGCGCACATCACCTGCCGGCGCACCGGGTCCAGCAAGTGCGTGTGTTCCGCTGGCAGGGTGACACCGCACACCTCGCAGCGCTCTTCCGGCGCCCGGGAACGGGCAAAGCCGCGCAAGGCGGTGAACGAATTCCGGTAGGTTGAGACCGGCCGAGCGGTCATAGCGCCATGGCTGGCAGCGCCAGCCGAACCTGCCCGCGCTCTTCCAAGAGCGGCAGCGGGCTGAGGTGGAGCCGCGGGTCATCCAGATCGCGCCCGGCGCGCATCACATCGTAGCTGTGCCCGCATACCCCGCACACCAGGTCTTTGCCGGCCAGGCGCGCGTTTGCCAGCGGCTCGGCGCAGGCCGGGCAACTGCCGCCATAGGCATACAAACTACGGTCCACCCGGCAGAAAAGCACCGGCATGCCGCCGATTTGCAGCAGGCGCAGGGTGCCCTCTGTCACTGAAGACGCGCCCTGCGCCTCTACCCAGCCTTCCGCGTGGGCCGGCGCCGGCGGCAAATCCAACAGTTGGCCCAAGGGAATGAACCCCGCCAGTGGGCTGGGCGGGGCTTCAATCGCGCCCTCCACCTCAATGCTGGTCACGTCGGGGGCGGCGGCATAAATGCCGTCTTCAATGGCGTATTTGAGGGTGACGCGCGACGACGGGCAGCCATGGCAACTGCCTTCCAGCCGCAGCCGCACCACGCCGTCCGGCGTGACACCCAGCAGCTCCACGTTGCCGCCATGCGAGCCCAGGTAAGGCCGCACTTTTTCGAGCGCCCGGGCCACTCGCATATCCAGCGGAAACGGATGCAGCCCGTGCACCAGCAGCAGGCTGCCCACCAGGCCATCCTGGCCCAGGCTGTCAATCATCGCCTGGCCGCCCGGCCCCGACTCGTAAATCAGATCCAGCATCCGTTCCAGCCCGGTGCCGTGCAAATCCATCAGGCTTTGCGCCAGGTCTTTGGCCATGGCCCGCGCGGAGGGGTCAGGCAATTTTTGCATGTCCTGGATCAGGCCTTCGACCCGGCGGACACGTTTCTGAAAGGCTTGCTGTTCGAGATCGGTTTTGGCCACTCTATTTAGATTGGGTCAATGGGTGGTCCGTGGAATGTGGCCCTGGGTCTGGCTGCCCAGACCCAGGGCCGCACCGGGTTATCGCTTACTCTTGATTCATCGCCCCAAACATCGGCGAATGGCGGGCTTCCAGCACCTTGCCGTTGCCCAGGTACATGTGCACACCGCACGGCAGGCACGGGTCAAAGCTGCGCACCGCGCGCATGATGTCGATGCCCTTGAACTTGTCGGGCCCGTTCTCCTCGAAGATGGGCGTATTCTGCACGGCATCTTCGTACGGCCCAGGCGTGCCGTAGATATCGCGCACGCTGCCGTTCCAGGGGGTCGGCGGGTAGGGGTGATAGTTAGCGATCTTGCCGTCGCGGATGACGACGTGATGCGACAGCACCCCGCGCACCGCCTCGTGGAAGCCGCAGCCGATAGCTTCCTCGGGCACCTTGAATTCGTTCCAGACTTTGGTGTGCCCGGCGTGCAGCTCGGCCAGCGCCTTCTCGGCAAAATGCAGGGCGGCCGCCGCGGCATAGGCCTGGAAGTAGGTGCGGGCCCGGTCACGCTCGATGGCGTTACTCCACTTGGGGATCTTCCACTCAAACTCCACTTCGGGCTTCATGGCCGTCTGCGGCAGGTAAATCTTGACGCTATGGCCGGTGGCTTTGATGTAGCCGTTGTCGACGATCCCGGCCAGCGCCGTGGCCCAGAAGCGAGCGATGGGGCCGCCGCCCGTGTCCAGCGCCAGGTAATCACCCGTGCGCTTGTCATACCAGCGCGGCGACATGGTCCAGCTGTACTTATCGTTGAAGTCGCGCTTCTGCGGGTGCGGGATGGTGGTCTGGTTCCAGGGATGGCGCCGGTCCACCGGGTTGCCCAGCGGGTCATTGCGCACAAACATTTCGGACTGATCCCAGTCGTCATAGAACGAGTGGCCGAGCAGGATGCGGATGCCCAGGTTGATATCCACCAGGTTGTGGGTGACCAACTCGCCATCCACCACCACGCCGGGGGTGACGAACATCTTGTCGCCCCAGTGGCCCATGTTCTGATAGGTGTAGTCGCAATGATCGGGGTCATTGAACGAGCCCCAGCAGCCGAGCAGGATGCGCCGCTGGCCAACCTTCTCATAGCCAGGCAGGGCTTCGTAAAAGAAGTCGAACAGGTCGTCGTGCAGCGGCACGACCTTCTTCATGAACTCGCAATAGCGCATCAGGCGGGTGATGTAGTCGGTGAAGAGCTGCACCGAGGGCACCGTGCCCACGCCGCCCGGGTACAGGGTGGAGGGGTGTACGTGGCGGCCTTCCATCAGGCAGAACATCTCGCGCGTGTAGCGGCTGACCTGCAGCGTCTCGCGGTAGAACTCGCCGCTGAACGGGTTGAGCGCCGTCATGATGTCGCTGATCATGCGAAAGCCATGATCGGCGGCGTGCGGGGCCGGCGTGCTTTGGGCCTTGGCCCACACGCTGGGGTTGGTTTCCTTCACCATCTGCTCGCAGAAATCCACACCCACCAGGTTGTCCTGGAAGATATTGTGGTCGAACATATACTCGGCGGCTTCACCCAGGTTGACGATCCACTCGGCCAGCGCCGGCGGCCGCACACCAAAGGCCATGTTCTGGGCGTAGGTGGCGCAGGTGGCGTGGTTATCGCCGCAGATGCCGCAGATGCGGCTGGTGATAAAGTGTGCGTCGCGCGGGTCCTTACCCTTCATAAAGACGCTGTAACCACGGAAGATGGAGGAGGTGCTGTGGCACTCCACCACCTGATGGTTGTCAAAATCGATCTTGGTGAAAATGCCCAGGCTGCCCACGATGCGGGTGATCGGGTCCCAGTTCATCTCCACCAGGTTACGGCCAGCGGCCGTGCTGGTCGTAGCGGGCTTCATGATCGTTGCGGTGGCCATATCAGTGCTCCTTCTTACCGGCCATAGGTCGTC
Organism: Anaerolineales bacterium; assembly: GCA_043734225.1. GTDB lineage: Bacteria > Chloroflexota > Anaerolineae > Anaerolineales > UBA6663 > JAYTFQ01. Next base: position 11,431 of record JAYTFQ010000603.1, read on the forward strand.
GGCTTATACCCGGTGGTCAGCTCGGAGCGGCTGTGGCGCCACTTGGGCTCCCGGTTCACGGTTTCGTTGGTGACATCGCGCAGCGCGCGGATGATGTTGCCATAGAAGCCGCTGGCCGTGGTGGAGACCAGCGCGCCGGGCGGCTCGTCCATGAAGGGCATGAACTTGTCCGGGAAGCCGGGCATGGTGCAGCCGATGCAGATGCCGCCCACGTTCGGGCAGCCGCCGATACCGGCCATCCAACCGCGTTTGGGCACGTTACAGTTAACCACCGGCCCCCAGCAGCCCAGCTTAACCAGGCACTTAGGCGAGCCGTATTCGGTGGTGAATTCGCCCTGCTCGTAATACCCGGCCCGGTCGCAGCCTTCGTGCACCGTCTGGCTGAACAGCCAGGACGGCCGTAGGGCATCGTCAAGCGGGATCATCGGCGCCAGACCGGCGGCCTGGTACAGCAGGTAGAGCACCGTCTCCATGAAATTGTCCGGCTGAACCGGGCAGCCCGGCACGTTGATGATCGGCAGGCCAGCCTTCGACTTCCAGCTCCAGCCCAGGTAGTCGGCTACACCCATGGCACCGGTAGGGTTGCCCGACATGGCATGGATGCCGCCATAGGTGGCGCAGGTGCCGGCGCACAAAATGGCGAAAGCCTTGGGGGCCAGGCGGTCGATCCATTCATTGGTCGTGATCGGCTGGCCCGTGGCGGGGTCTGTGCCCATCGCGGCCCAATAACCTTCAGCTTTTATTTTTTCGTTTGGAATGGAGCCTTCTAGCACCAGCACAAAGGGGTCTAGCTCGCCGGCCGCAGCCTGATACCAGCTCTTCATGAAGTCGTCGCCGACCTCATAGGCCAGCACCGGGTTATGCAGATGGACTTTGGGCAGGCCGGGGATAGCGCCCATCACCACATCTTCAATGCTGGGCTGTGTCGCGGCGGTGATGGACACCGTGTCGCCGTCACAACCCAGGCCCGTGGTCATCCAAATAATGTGGACTTCCTTCACCGCGGGCGCCCGCTGCGTCTTACGTCCATACGGAATTGCCATTTCAGCCATGGTTCTTCTCCTGACCCTACTCAATCAACGCGAATGGGAGTTGGCGCCACGGTTGGCAAATCGAGCATGCAGCCTCCACGCTTCTGACCGATAACACGCTGTGTCCGATGATGAACGGTCCTATCATGGGCCAAACAGGCTAGGGGGCCTATGGGGTATGTCCCTACCTTTTGATAACAAAAGACCCCATTTCGGGGTCTTCTATGTAAACCTGCTGGGTACAACGTGGCCGGCGGAGCCGTGTCTACTCGTCGATGAAAATGAGCTTATATTTGATCGCCAGCCGGATCAGCCCCACCACTTCATGGGTGTCGAGCTTGGCCATCAGGCTCGTGCGGTGTTTTTCCACCGTTTTGGTGCTAATCTGCATGATTTCGGCAATGTGGTGGTTGGTATTGCCCTCGGCGATCAATTGGAGCACCTGTCGTTCGCGCGGCGATAGCCGGTCCATCGGCTCGGCCAATTCCGCTTCGGTCGGATGGGCCAGAAAATCCGTCAAAATGGAGTTGGATACGGCTGGGCTCAGATATGTCTCGCCCCGATTGGCCGCCCGCACCGCCAGCAGCAGCTCGTCGGTTACCGAACGCTTCAGCACATAGCCCCCCGCGCCGTAGCGCAACGCCTGCCGCACCAGCGAGAGGTCGGAATACATGGACAGGATCACGACCTGGGTCGCCTTGCACAATTTGCGCACCAGTTTCAGCGCTTCGGTGCCGTTCAAGCGCGGCATCGAGATATCGGTGACCAGGATATCCGGCGTCAGCCGCCCGACCAGCTCCACCGCTTCCTGCCCATCTTCGGCCTCACCGATTACTTGGATGTCCTGGGCCTTCTCCAATAAGGCCCGAATGCCCTGACGCACCAGGTGATGATCATCGGCGACGACGACGCGGATCATTCGACCTCCAGCCAGGGGACCGACGCCAGCAGTTGCGTGCCGGCTTGCGGACGCGACTCGATTTCCAGCCGTCCGCCCAGCAGCTCGAAGCGCTCCTGCATGCCCAGCAGGCCTACGCTGGTAGTAAAGCCCGAATTCGGCGGCTCGGCAGATGGGTCAAAGCCGCCCACCCCGTCGTCCCGCACCATCAAACTGACCGCTTCCGCGTCGCGCTGAAAACTTACCTGCACGTGACAGGCGTGTGCATGCTTGGCCACATTCGTCAACGCCTCCTGGAGCAAGCGATAGAACGAAATGCTGACCGCGCCCGGGAGCGTCACGTCGGCGCCGCCATACGCCACTGGCAGCCGCGTGCGCCGCGCGAAATCGTTGCAATAGCTTTCCAGAGCCGCGTTCAGGCCAATCGCATCCAGGATCGGCGGGCGCAGATTCTGCACCAGCAAATGGATCTGTTCCAGGGTCCGATCCACCAGTACCGTCGCCTCCCCCATGCGCTGCCGGAAGGGCAGCAATTCCGCAGGCAAGTCCGCCTGAATCAGCTCCAAACTGATTTTTAGCGCAGTCAAGGCCTGGCCGGCCTCGTCGTGCAGCTCGCGCGAAACCCGCTGGCGCTCATCTTCCTGGGCCGAAACCACCCGCCGCACCAGCAGGCGCAGGCGCTCGCGGGCCAGGCGCACTTGCTCGATCAACCGGGCATTTTCGACCGTGATGGCTACCTGGGTCACGAATACCGACAGCGGCGCAAGGTCTGACTCCGATAGATCATCCCCCCAGACACCCAGGATCCCCAGCACCCGATCGGCCACCCGCAACGGAAAAAACGCCACCCGGGCATCCATCGGCGCGTTGGCCATTTGCAGGGCTTGTTCAATCAGTGCGCCAGGCGCGTCCGGCGCCACCTGGGACATTGCGGCAGTCCAATCGCCGAAAAAAATCGGGTGATGGCGCTGGATAACTTCCTGAAATATGAAATAGCGCTGGCGCATCAGGCGCGCGCCGCGCAATTTGACGCCCAAAAAGTTCTCCAGGTTGATGACCGTTTCGGCCTCGGGCGACCAATAGCGAAAAACTAGCGCGCGCCCGTCGGGCTCGAGCAAGGCCATAAAACAATCGAGCTGCAGCCGCTTGAGCTCAGCGCCCAAAGTGGCCATGATTTCGTCGGGGTCTGGGGTTGTTTCGACGCGGGAGTCCACACGGCCCAAGGCCGCGATCAAGGCATTCAGCCGGGCCAGCAACTCGGCCTGTTGGCGGTCTGAACGCATCGTGACGTGCAGCTCAGATTGAGAGCCGGAGTTGATGATATCCATCATCTGGCCGTGTTCGGTCACGGTTCAGCCTCCCAGCAGCCAGCACATTGCAAATACGCTGGCGCGCATCGAGCGAATGTGAAGGCATTGTGCTAAGGTTGCTCGCACTCAAAAAGTATACCCCAATTATCCTGGTTAGACTCTGGCTGGATTGGGTACAGTTTATCTATCTCTGCACCAGGCGCCGTTGGTTGCCGCCTACAGTCATGCGGCTCACCGGCTGCGCGCATGCGGTCTTGCAGGCGGGTCGCGACCATCACGTCCGCGACGGCGGAGAAAGCGAGTGGTATTTGCTGACTGGCACCTCAACACATCACTTACTTCTTACAGGTTGTTATCACTGTGGTCGTATGCCTGTTTTGCGCCGCGAATACCTAACACTCGTCTTGTTTGGCGAAATCGATTTGAACACTGGCTCGGTCACTGTTGTTGGCTGCTTTGGGGGCGAGATGAACCTGAGTGAGTCGGTTGTTTAGCCTTAGGATTGGGCCAAAGTACAGCAAAAGTACAACCGGCGCAGTCAAACTTGGCGGAAAACGTGGACCCAGTGGAACCTGGGAACTCCAAAACACCGACAAGAACACACTCCGTGGACAGCATGGACTGGGTCATACGCATGTCCGTTGGTTGCGGACCAAAAGGCCGAGGGTTCTAGTCCCCCAAGGCGCACAAAAAAAGCCCTTTCATTTAGAAAGGGCTTTTTTGTGCGCCTTAGCCGGGCCCGGCACTAAGCACTAAGTATTGGCGGTAGCGCCCGGGATGATGAGCACCGTGCCGACCAACAGCAGGTTGCGGTTGGTGGTGCTGACTTTGTTGGCCTGGTAAAGCTGGGCAACTGTCAGGCCAAAGCGCCGCGCAATACGGTAGTAATTATCGCCGCGCCGGACGGTATACGTGAAGACGGGACCAGCCGCCGGGGCGGATGGCTGCGAACTGGTGACGCTGGTACTGTCCGCGCCGACCGCTACCAGGCTGGCATCGTCCAGGTAAATGTCATTGTGCTGGCTGCCATACAGCGGCGTCGAGCGCGTAAAGACCGTCACGCTGCTGGACTGGGCAGTCGCCTGCACGGTGTACAGGCCCCAGGCGTCAAAGGTGTCGAACGGCGCCGCCCAGACCACATTCGGGCTGAAGGCATCCGTGCCGCCAAAGGGATCGATACCCACAGCCATGCCCATGTGCTGCACAAAATCAGACGGTCCATACTGGGCGTTGGTGGACCAGGCCTGCATGTAGACGCTGAACTGCAGCCGCGTGCCGGGCGTGATGCCGGGAACCTGCTGGTACATGCCGGCGTCGTGCACGCTAAAAAAGGTGAAGTACTTTTGCGAATCGTTGCCGCTGCGCACGCGGTTGGCGCACGGCGCGCCGCAGTTGGCCTCGCGCCATTCGGGCCGATGCCAGTCGACAGCGGCGCCCGCGCTCGGGTGCAGCGCGTCGCCGGGCTGCAGCCACCAGCCCAGCCAATCGTGGGCCACCTGCACTTCGCCGATGGGGGTGTTCGGCAGAAAGTGGCTAAAATCAGTCTGACAACACTGCTTGACGTATGGGGCCTCAAAGCCCGGGTTTTGCAGTAGATTCGGGCCGTCGGCCGCTGGGGCGGCTGCCGCGCTGCCGGCGAAAGTCAGCAGCGTTGCCAGCGACAACATCAGGCCGTTCTTAATCGCAGTCTTCATACACAATCTCCTTTGGGCGGTTTATTCGGTTCTAGTATATACCAGGCCGCGAAAGAAGAAATAGCCCCCCACCGCCCGGGTATATTCGCGAATGGTGGTCAAGTTTCAGTGCGTCCGGCGCGCCAAGCTAGAGTGGGCGTTTACGACCGCCTGGCGTTGGATTGGCGGCGCGTCGGCAAAAATCCGCGCATGCGCCCTACAGCCCTTACGCGTTTTGGCACCGCCCTGATACCGCTTCTATGACCACGTGCGCCTAATATGATGAGATGTCCGAGGCGATCCTTAGCCGGCCAGAAGATCAAAACAGCCCGCGCGGCCCGCGGCCATTGTTTGCTCAGCGGCGGCCGCGTGCTGGTCACCTGCCAGGGCCCGTCCGCTGCCTGGCCATGCGCCCGGCTGGTTTGTCACCACTTCGTCACGGCTCTGATACCCGCGTGTCAGGCGTGCGGCCCCGCCGGCTCGACCGTCGTCAGCCGCCGGGCGCCTCTTTGACTGGTACGCTGTCAACGCAGATAGTTGTTCGTTGCCAGGCGCGGACCCTCCCCAAAAGGGCGCGTTGCGTCGCGCGCCGCCACCGCTTTTGGAACTGGTATGCGCGTTCGTGCTCAGGGTGTCAGTCAGTCGTTTAGGTTGACACAATACTCATCTGTTTGTGCGTAACAACCCGTGTTCAACCGCCGGTCAATTCTAAAGGCGGATCCAAATCATCGAGGAGATTCGAGCATGAAACACTGGCGTCATTTTTATCACACAGTGTGGATGGGAATCAGTGTGGCGCTGCTGGCGGCTTGCGCGGCGCCGCTCTCGCCGGTGACACCCGCCGCCACGACCGCCGTGCCCGGCAGCACCGGCGCGGTCAAACTCACGCTGGCCGCCTATAGCACCCCGGCCGAGGCCTATGCCAAGGTCATTCCGCTCTTTCAGGCCGACTACAAGGCAAAGACGGGTCAGGACGTCACCTTCGCCACCACTTTCGGCGGCTCCGGCGCCCAATCACGCGCTGTGATTGGCGGGCTGGAAGCCGATGTGGTCGCCCTGTCACTCGGCCCGGATGTGGACGCCATCACGAAAGCCAATTTGATCACCCACGATTGGACCACCGCGCCGCACAAGGGCATCGTCAGCAATTCGGTGGTGGCCTTCGCCGTGCGCAAGGGCAACCCCAAGAACATCAAGGATTGGGCCGACCTGGCGCAGCCGGGTTTGGATGTGCTGACCCCCGACGCCGCCACCAGCGGCGGGGCGCGCTGGAACATCCTGGGCCTGTATGGCGCGGCGCTGCGCGGCCAGGTGGCGGGAGTCACCGCCAACGACCAGCCCGGCGCCCAGGCATTCCTGACCTCCGTGCTCAAGAACGTCACGGTGCTGGATAAGGATGCGCGCAGCAGCATTACCACCTTTGAGAAAGGCGTCGGCGATGTGGCCATCACATATGAGAACGAAGTCCTGCTCGGCCAACAGCGCGGGCAAGACTATCAACTGATCATTCCGCATTCGACGATCCTGATCGAAACGCCGGTTGCCGTGGTGGATAGTTACGTCGATAAACACGGCACCCGCGCCGCCGCGGAAGCCTTCGTGAGCTTTCTGTTCACGGTCCCCGCCCAACAAGTATTCGCCCAGTATGGCTTCCGCTCGGTGGAGACCACCGTGGCCCAGGCCGCCGTGGCCCAGTTCCCAACGGTGGCTGACCCGTTCACAGTGGCTCAGTTTGGCGGTTGGAGCCAGGCGTCCAAGGATGTCTTCACCAAGGACACCGGCATTTACGATCAAGCCATCACCGCTGCTCAGTCCAAATAACGGCGCCCGGGCCATTGGGCCGGCCACGCGTGTGAAAATGAGTTGATTAGCGAATTCGCGGGCGCGGTCCCGCGCCAAACCGAGCAGCCCCGGTAAGGGGTCGCTCGGTTTGTTTTGACCCGCGGCGGCGCCTCAGCCAGCCAGGCAGACGTGGTTGATCCGGTCGCGGCCGCTGGCCCAGGTGAGGCGCGCCGGGTCGAAACCGCAGTACGCCAGCAGATGGCTGAAGTCGCGCGGGGTGTAGTAGTTGGCCTTGTAGCCGACGTACTTGCCCGAGAGGGCGTAGGCGTCTGGGGTAAAAGAGTCGGTCAGCAGCATCCCGCCAGGCGCCAGCAGATGTTCGCGGATGAAGCGCAGATGGCGCACCAGGTGCGCCTTCGAAATCCAACTGGACAGGCCCACGAAGAGCACCAGGTCATACGGCCCGGAGCGCCGGAAGCGTTCCTGGGTCTCCGCCGAGGTCAGATCTCCGCGCACGAAATCGAAACCAATGCCGGCGTCTTGCGCCGCCAGCGTCAACTCCCGTTCGATGCCGCCATCCGGATCCAGGTCCGAAGCCAGCATCTGGATCTGGCCAAGCCCGGCCTGCCGCGCCTCGGCCAGGTGGGCCAGGGGCTTGAACAGGTCGAAGGCGTAGCCGCTGGGCGCCGTCAACACCCGCAGGCGGCCGGAGGGCGGCAGCGCCGCCAGGCGCCGCACAAGCTCATGCTCCACCGCCGGCTTCAGAATTTGCAGGCGGTCGTAGACCGCGCGATGGAGCGGGTAGTTCAGGAAAACGCGGTCAAGCCGGCCGTAGTGGTGGCTATCCTTCAGGTAGATGGCCTTCATGATGCCGGCCGAATAGCCTTCCTTTAGAAAGACCTGCCCCAGCGGTGAAAGCGGAAAGGTCATCTCCTGCGCGCTGCCCCGCCCCAGGTTGGGCAGCGCGTAATGCGCCAGATAACGGTACGACAATACTTTCGAATAGACCGATGTCTTTTTCGACAGGTCTTCGGGGGTGTTGCCCAGCCGCTCACGGGCGGCCGTACGCGCCTGCCGCTCGCGGCCGGTCGGCAGTGTGCGGACGAACGCCAGGGCCGCCCTCAAGGTCTGCTCAACCGACAGGCCCTCGGCGGCGATTACGGCCGCGCGGTCGGCGCCGCGCCGGCAGCGGAAGAAATCGACCACGCCGCGGTACATGGCTTGCGCCTGCGTCATGTCCTCCAGGTTTTCGTGGTGGTCGAGCGCGCTTCCGCTGGCCACCCGGCGCGCCAGCGCGGTGGCGGGCGACAGGTCCAGGAAAATCAGCGCATCCGGCAGCGCCATCAAACCCAGGTTTAGCTGCCGGTCCAGCGCGCGCAGGCGGCGCATCAGCCGCAGGCCGTGGATGGCGGCCGTCATGTTTGGCGGCAGGGGCGCGCCCTCCAGGACGTGTTCGTAGAGAGCGGCGATATACGGCGCCGCATCGGCAGGGACAGCCGCCGGATCGGTCTTGAGGTAGTTAACGCCGCGGCCGGCCGACGATAGGATCAGGCTGCCGTCGCAAAAAATCACGTCCGGCTGATACCGGGCTTCAATCGCCCGGGCCGCCCGCTCCTGCATGGCCAGTTGGGCCAGTTTGAGCGGCGGGTAGAGCCGCGGGGAATTGGCGGCGCCCTTGGCGCGGCGCCGGAAGAATCGGTCCAGGCGCGCGGAGGGGCTCTCGCCATCGGGCGCAAAGCCGGGCAGGAGCAAATCTTCTTCGGGGGTGGTGCAGCGGCAGTCGTCGCCCACCGCCGCCGCGGTCAGGCCCAACTCGGCCGCGGCCAGATCCGCCAGGGCCGCCGTCACGGTGCTTTTGCCGCTGCCATCAATCCCGATGATGCTGACGTAAAGGCTCATGCTGTTGCCTCGCTGATTGCTAAGCCCGTGATGAAATTCAGCGGGCCAACCACTTCCCAGGTGAGGCGCTGGGCCGCCGTGGTGAGGGTGTCTTCGTCGACGGCCACCGTAACCGTCTCCGGCCCCAGATAGCACATGTCGAGCGGGGCATCCGGGGTGATGGCATATTTGCGCAGGCGCCCGTCAAAATCGCGCCAGTGCCACAAGGCCGCCAGGAGCTGGCGCCGGCTGTCGAGCGGAAGCAGGCCCAGCGTTAAGCGCGGTTCGCTGAACTGGCCAACAGCCCGCACAGGGATCTGGGGTAGGTCGAACTTCAGCAGCACCCCGGCCAGCAGGCGCAGGCGCTCACTGCGGCCATCTTGCCGTATCTCGATCTGCTCCGCCCGGCCAGGCCGCAGGACCACGGCCGCGGCGCGCCCGAGGCTGAAGAGGCCATACTGAACGTTGGTGATGACCTCCAGCGGCACCAGGCGCGTGGCCCAGCGCACCAAGCCCAGGTGCGTTTGCTTCCAGCGCTCCACGGCCGCCGGAACGCGGGCAAACTGCCCCAGGCTGCCCAGCGCCAGGCCATGCTCCACCTGCCGGCTGCCGTCGGGCAAATGCAGCGTGCAGCGGTAGGCCCAGCCAGCCTGCACCCGGCCGGCACCTAGCCCATCGGCCAACACGCGCAGGTCGGCAATGGGATCCGCCGGCATGCCCAAACGCCTGGCAATCAGATTGCCCGACCCCAGGCGCAGTACGCCCACCCGCACGGCTGCTAAATCCGGCGTGCCCGGGGCGCAGGCGCTCAGCAGGCCATTGATCACGGCACGGGTTGTGCCCCCGCCGCCGCCGGCCAGCAGGGCATGCGGCCCAGGCTGCGTGATGAGAAACTCCCGGGTCAGGCGCAAAACGTCCCCGTGACTGTCCGCCACCTGAAATACGCGCCGGGGAACGGCGGCAAAGTAAGTCTCGAACGCCAGGCGCAAGTCGTCCAGATCGGCCGCGCTGCGGCCCGTGCCTGCGGGGCGGTTGACGATCAGCAGCGCCGACTGGACCTGGGACAATCCGCTCGTCAACATAGCGTTAGGCCTCATCTCCGCGCCAGCGGCGGCTGAGCGCCACTTCCCGCCGATACGCTTCGATCTGCGCCGCGCGGGCGGCCGGCGTCCAGCCCAACTCAGCGGCCATCACCTCGGCCACCGGCGCGGCGGCCGCCAACCCCTGATCGCGCGCGAGCGCCAAAAGGTGCGTGCGGCGGTCGAGGACATCCACAAGGTTGACCGCCATCTCTTGGCGCATGGCATAGATGACTTGGGCCATGATGACCGGCAGCTCCGGGGTGAGCCGCGCGGCCAGCGCCGGTTGGCAGGCCGCCAGACCTAGCACGCGCGGCGCCTCGCAGCCGTAGGTGGCGGCCACATGCGCGGCCACGTCCTGCGGCAGAGTGGCGGCCGGGCCGGGCGCTGCCAGATGGGCGCGCAGCCTGGTCCAACCGCTGGCATCCGCGCCGGGCAAGCGCCGGGTGACAAACGCCCGCCGCAGGCGATGCCCTGGCGGCGCCTGGCGCGCCACCTCGCGCATGACATCGGCGGCCATCTCGCGGTAGGTGGTCAGTTTGCCGCCCGCGATGGCGATTAATCCCGGCGCGATTTCGGCCACATGATGCTCTCGCGAAACCTGATAGTTGGAGATCGCCTGTGCGCCGATCAGGGGGCGCAGCCCAGCGAAGGTGCTGATCACGTCGCTGGCGGTTAAGTGCGCTTCTGGAAAAGCTTGCGCGGCGGCTTCCAGCAGGTAGGCCACATCGTCAGCGCTGGCGCACACCTCGTCCGGGTCACCGCCATAGTCGGTCTCGGTGGAGCCAATCAGCGCGTGTCCCAGCCAGGGGATCAAGTACAGAAAGCGACCATCGCGCGGGGAAGTGAAGGCCAGCGCGGACTGGCTGGGCGCGCGTTCGCGGGGCACAATGATGTGAACGCCTTTGGTCGGGCGCAGCCAACGCTCTGCGCCGGCGCGTCCCAGCACAGCGTCCGTCCACGGTCCGGCCGCGCAGATGACAACCCGCGCCCGAACCTCTATTTCCGCTCCGCCCAGCCGATCGGTCACCCGAGCTCCGCTGACGCGGCCGCCGTTTTGCAGCAGACCTGTGGCCTGGGCGTAATTGGCGATGTCCGCCCCCAGCCGGTGTGCGGCCACCAGGTTCACCAGCGTCAGGCGGGCATCGTCCGTGCCGCAGTCGAAATAGCGGGCCGCGCCGACCAGGCCGTTGGGGTTGAGCAGCGGCTCACGCTTAAGCGCCCGGCGCGCGCTCCACAGCTGGTGCAGTTTGATGTTGCGAAAGGTGGCCAGCGCGTCGTACAGCCACATCCCCGCGATCGTCTTGAGCCAGGAGTTTGAGCTGTCTTGATAAACCGGGAGGACAAACGGCACCGGCCAGACCAGATGCGGCGCCAGCCGGCGCAGCTTGCGGCGCTGACGAGATGCCTGAAAGACCAATTCATAATCGCCGGTCGCCAGATAGCGCAGGCCGCCGTGGACCAATTTGGACGATTTGCTGCTGGCGCCGCTGGCGAAATCGCCCTTCTCTACTAACGCGACGTGGTAGCCGCGCCGGGCGGCCAGATGGGCAATCCCAGCGCCGGTAATGCCGCCGCCGATGACCAGCACGTCAAAAACCTGCTGGCCAAGCTGGATTATGTTTTGCCGGCGCGTTTGGGCCGAGAAGTCAGTTCGTTCGCTAGCCATGCTGGGTCCGTGTCCTTTTGCTCATGGACCCATCTTGCCAGCCTGGAACCACCAATACCAGAGCCCTGACTGCCAATTGCCGCCAGGTTGGAGCCAGTTATGCCCAGATAACACACACCACGTACTTGCGGCGCATCAGCCGGACTCAAGCCGGGTGGGCCAGCCGGTCGATAAACAAAAAAGTCCCTGCCGCCTTTCTCAGGCGGCAGGGACTTGGGCAGGCGGCTCTGCTTCAGACAAACAGTGGTTCCACTTGTTGGCGGCTCATTTGCTGCTGCATGTCCAGTGCTTCCGGCGCCTGGCCCAGCCGGCTGGCCGCGTCCAGCACCTTCGGCAGCACATGGATATCCCCGACCGTGTTGAGGAATATGCCCGGGCGGCTCAGCACCCAATGCACCGCCAGGTCGATCTCGGCCTGGTCCTCGAACGGCTGATACCAGGTGGACCGGGTGTGAGCCTGCTCCCCCCACCCGCGCCGGCAAACGGATTTGATGGTCTGCACCGCCACTTGCCGTTCCTGGCAGATGGCCAGCAAAGCCTCAAAGTCGGCCGCGTATTGGGCGTTTTGCATCATGACGAAGTTGTAGGGCAGCAGCACGGCGTCAAAGGCATAGCGCTCTAAGGCGCGCCGGTGCATCGCCGCCACCGTCACCCCATGCCCGGTGACGCCCAGAAAACGCACCAACCCCTGCGCCTTGGCTTCAATCATGGCCTCCAGCGCGCCGCCCGGCCCCAGGGCGGTTTCCCACTCGCCGGGGTCCACCAGGTTGTGCAGCTGCCACAGGTCAATGTGGTCCGTGTGCAGCAGATCCAGCGAGCACGCCAGGTGCTCGCGCGCGCCCTGGTACGTCCGGTCACCCGTCTTGGTGGCCAGAAAGAATTCCGAGCGGTGGCGCGCCAGCCACGGGCCAATCCGCTTTTCCGATTCCCCGTAGCTGTTGGCGGTATCGATGTGGTTGACGCCATACTCCAACAACAAATCCAGGGTGCGCTCGGCTTCCGCCTGGGTGACGTTTCCCAAAGCCGCTGCGCCAAACAAGGTCGCGCTGCTGTGATGCCCACTCCGGCCAAAGACACGTTGTTCAATCATGTTTATCTCCATTGGGTCAGCACAATAACCGCACCGATATTAGCACGACTTGTTGCGTTGCTGTACGCGCGCCTTGTCATCGACCAGCAAGCGAATCGGATTGAACATAATCCTGAGGCGGTAATTTTCCGATTTTTGCAGGGGCGGCCCGTGCTTCGCACAGGCCGCCCCTGCAAAAATCGGCTTTTCTCCGCTTTCTCATTAAAGGTAACACCCATGGCCAGCCGGCATCTGTTTCCCAAGACTTGCTTTACAATTAGCCAACCAATTTTCAACAACCTGCTCGCCAGAGTGCCCAGCCAGTGGAGTCTATCGTGTCTTATCAACCAGAAGCGTTTCAGCACGTCAATTATCTGTGGGATGACAGCGTGGCCGGCAAGCTCGACCCGGTGGAGCGCCTGCGCTATCGCAGCAACCTGCTGGGCTCCGACCAGCGCATCACCAACACCGGCGGCGGCAACACTTCCTCCAAGGTGACCTTGCCCGACCCGCTGACCCAGCAGCCGGTGGAGGTGATGTGGGTGAAAGGCTCCGGCGGCGATTTGCGCACCGCCACGCGCGCCAACTTTGCCTCGCTGTATATGGACAAACTGCTGGCTCTGCAGGGTATTTATGACCAGGCCGAGACCAAGGGCGCCAAAACCGAGATCGAAGACAGCATGGTCGATCTCTACCGGCATACGGTCTATAACCTCAACCCGACCGCCAGTTCCATCGACACGCCCCTGCACGGCTTCCTGGCCGGCAAGCACATCGACCACATGCACCCGGTCTCGGTGATTGCCATTGCCGCCAGCGCCGAACAGGAAGCGCTGACCGCCGAAATCTTTGGCGACGAAGTCGGCTGGGTGCCGTGGCAGCGGCCGGGCTTCGATCTGGGACTGGTAATGCAGGACAAGGCCCGGCACAACCCCAGGCTCAAGGGGCTGGTGATGGGCCAGCATGGCCTGATCAATTGGGCTGACGACGACAAGACCTGCTATGAGCTGACCTTGACCTTGATCGAAAAGGCCGCTCGCTTTATCGATAGCTTTGACAAGGGCGAAAAGACCTTTGGCGGGCAGAAATATGCCGCGCTGGACGAGGCGGCCCGCCAGGCGCTGCTGGTGAAGCTGCTGCCGCGGCTGCGCGGCCTGGTTTCGCAGCAGAACCGTTTCATCGGCACGGTCCACACCACCGCCGCTGTAATGCAGTTCGTCAACAGCCACGACGCGCCGCGCCTGGCTGAGATCGGCACCTCGTGCCCCGACCACTTCCTGCGCACCAAGATCAAGCCGCTGTATGTGGATTGGAACCCGCAGGTCGAGAACTTTGAGGCACTGCTGGCCAAATTGGAACAGGGGCTGGCCGCGTACCGCGCCGACTACACCGCCTACTACCAGGCCTGCAAGCATCCCAACTCGCCCGCCATGCGCGACCCGAACCCGACCGTTATCCTGATCCCCGGGGTGGGCGTCATTGCCTGGGGCAAGAACAAGAGCGAGAGCCGGGTCACCGCCGAGTTCTACTCGCTGGCCATCGACGTCATGCGCTCGTCGGAAGCCATCAGCCGCTATCAGGGCCTTCCGCGCCAGGAAGCCTTCGACATCGAATACTGGCTGCTCGAAGAAGCCAAGCTCAAGCGCCAGCCGGCTGAGAAGGAATTGGCCCGCAACGTGGTGGTGGTCATCGGCGCCGGCAGCGGCATCGGCAAGGCGACAGCGCATCGCGTGGCCAAAGAGGGCGCGCACGTGGTCTGCGCTGATCTATTGCTGGAAGCCGCCCAGCAAACCGCGCAAGAGCTGATCGAGGTGTATGGCCTGGGCATCGGCGTGGCCGGCACCGGCCTGTCTGGCTGCGGCCCGGCTATTGGCCTGAGCGTGGATGTGACCAAGCGCGAGAACGTGCAGACGATGTTCGAGCAGGTGGTGCTGGCCTATGGCGGGCTGGACAATGTCATCGTCACCGCCGGCATCTTCGTGCCGCCCAGCCAGGACGGCCGGATCGCGGATGAGAAGTGGTCGCTGACTTACGCCATCAACGTCATGGGCGGCTATATCGTGGCCGACGAGGCCCGCAAGATCTGGCAGGCCCAGGGCTTGAAGGGCACGCTGGTGCTGACCACCAGCGTCAACGCCGCCGTGGCCAAGAACGGCTCAGTGGCCTACGACACCAGCAAGGCCGCCGCCAACCACCTGGTGCGCGAGCTGGCCATCGAGCTGGCGCCGCTGGTGCGCGTCAACGGCCTGGCGCCCGCCACGGTGGTCGAGGGC
>JAYTFQ010000604.1:0-5960 GCA_043734225.1 Anaerolineales bacterium
TATCTCGACCTGGCCGAGCGCCTGGGCGCCCTGCAAGGCGAGCTGGCCGGCCCGCAGCTCACTGGAGTAGAGATCGAGGTGAAAGGCCCGGAGGTGACCGGGTTGGTGAAAGCCATTGCCGTGGCGCTGCTCAAAGGGCTGCTCGGCCAACGGCTGAGCCAGCCGGTGAACTACGTCAACGCGCCCGCCCTGGCCGCGGCGCGCCAGTTGCATGTCACCCAGGCTCGCGGGCTGGAAACAGCCGATTACGCAAACCTGATCTCGTGTCGGGTCAGTTGGGACGGCGGCCAGCGCGTGATGGCTGGCACACTCTTTGGCGGCACCGAAAGCCGGCTGGTGCTGCTGGACGAGTTTCGCACGGATGCCCGCCCGCGCGGCCAGGTGCTGATCATGTTCAGCCGTGACGTGCCGGGCGTGATCGGCATCGTCGGCACATTGCTGTTTCAGTACGGGGTTAACATTGCGGAATGGCGGCTGGGCCGCGACCGGCCGGGCGGTACCGCGCTGTCCTTCATCAATCTGGACAGCACCGTCCCCCCTGACGGACTCGTGGCACTGCGCTCGCTGCCGCAGATCGTCGACGTGCGCTCCGTGCTGCTGCCGGCTTAGGACCGCACCCGGGCCATACTATCTGGCCGGCACGAATCTACGGCGCCCCGCCCGGGCGGCCCTTGGCCGGCTTGTACGGCGCGCAGTTCAGATTGGCATGGTGGGCATCTAACCAGACTAACTGGCACACGGGCCCGGTTGGCGTGGCAGGGACCGCGTGAATCTCGGATGGAGGCTGCACTGCCACCATCGTAATAGGGGAGCCCAGGTTGTGCCATTCACCGCCATTCATACACGCATTGACCGAGTTACTCTGACAAACTGAAAATTGCAGCGTATATTGGCCGGGCGTGTCGACGGGAATATTAGAGCTGTTGCCGATGTGATCGATACTTTGACCGCTGCCGATATCGCCTGCGCAGCGCAAGTGCATCGGCCAATCCAGCGTGGATCCATTTGGACCATAACAATTGGCGGCCACGTAATCCGGGGCGCCGCCCCAGCTTCCATGAAAGGCATTGCGCACCCCGTCAGGCCAGACGACGTTGACACCCGCAATCTCATATGGCTCGATGGAACTGCCGCTGTCATTGTGGAACCAATACCAGTAAAAGATCCACTCTAAATTCGTGTAATACTGTTGCTTGGGTGAACCATCGGGATTCTGGTCTCTCCAATAAATCTGCCCGCTCAGGTGTCCGGTGGTAATGGTGGCGGGCGGTTGCGTCGCGCTCGGCGTCGGGGTGATGGTGGGTAGGGCGGTTTGGGTTGGCGTCGCCGTGTTGGTCGGCGTCAGAGTTGGCTGGTGTGCCATGAACGGCAGGTGAATGCCGATCGTCGGCATTTGAGTGGGCGTTGAAGTTTTCGTGGGTGTGACGGTCTTCGTCGGCGTAGTCGCCTTGGTTGGCGTCGTCGTGACCGTTGCAGTCGTGGTCGGCGTCGGAGTCTTCGTGCCGGTGGCGCTGGCGGTAGAAGTGGCGGTCGGTGTAAACGAAGCTCCGAGCGGGGCTGCCGAAACACTGGCGCCTGGCTGGCTCCGCAGAACGAGCATAGCCAAAACGATTACGAAAACGGCAAGAATCACATAACGACGCATACCGGCTCCATTGGATGCAATTCTCATGCCTGAATAGAAATCAGCCTATTCATCGCCAAACTGACGCACAATCAGCACCGCGTTGCTGCCGCCAAAGGCAAACGCGTTGCTCATCATCACACGCACTTCTCGCGGCCGCGCGCCGCGGGTGACATAGTCTAGGTCGCACTCCGGGTCCGGCACGCGGTAATTAATGGTCGGCGGCAGTAACCCAGTGTGTATCGACTGAATACAGCTAATGACTTGCAGGGCGGCGCTGGCGCCAATGGCGTGGCCGAGAGCGCCCTTGTGGCCGGTCACCGGCACGGCGTACGCCTGCTCCCCAAAAACGCGCTTGATGGCCGCTGTCTCGATCTTGTCATTCCAGATGGTAGCGGTGCCATGCGCGTTGATGGCATCGACTTGGTCTGGTTCCAGGCCGGCATCGGCCAGGGCCTTGTGCATGGCGCGTGCAGGCCCGGCCGGGGTCGGCTGGGTCAAATGAAAGCCGTCGCCAGTGGCGCCATAACCGGCGATCTCCGCCAGAATCGGCTGGCCGCGCCGTCGCGCGGAAGCCTCGGACTCCAGCACCAGGATGCCGGCCGCCTCGCCCAGCACCATGCCGTCACGGTCCGCGCTAAACGGGCGGCAGGCGGTGGCCGGCTCGCCGTTGCGCTCCGACAGCGCCCGCATGCTGCACCAGGCTTCCACCACGCCCGTGGAGAAGGGCGAATCGGCCCCGCCGGTCACGGCCACCTCCAACTGCCCGGTGCGGATCAGGTTGTAGCAATAGCCGATGGCATGCGCGGCTGAGGCGCAGGCAGCATCCAGGGCCATCAACGGCCCTTGCAGCCCGTAGCGGATGGAAATGTTCGACGCCGGGCCATTGTTCATCGAAATGGGGATCACCAGCGGGCTGGTTGCGCCGCGCAGGTAGTACTCCCGAAAGAAACCGTCGCTGGCGGCGAAGCCGCCGATGGAGCTGCCGACGATCACCGCCACCTCTTCGGAATTGACGCGCGCATCCGGCAGCCCGGCTTGGGCCAGGGCCTGGGCTGCCGCCACCAGGCCCAACTGCGAGCTGCGGCTCATGCGCCGGGCGGCCTTCGAGCCATAGTCCCAATGCGCGTCCAGATCGGGCACCAGCGCGCCGATGCGCGTGGATAGTTTGGCAAAGGCCTCGCTGGTCAGCGCCACCACCCCGCCCCGCCCCGCCACCAGCCCGTCCCAAAAAGCCGGCACCGAGCAACCCAAGGGGCTGGCCAATCCCATCCCGGTGACCACCACCCGCTCTAATGTTCGCATCAGGAGCGAGTTTACAGCAGAACGCCTTTTTTGTGCTCCCGGCAACCACCGCTGGGTGTATCCGCCGATAGTAGCCGCTCGGTCGCTGAGCGCAGCGTAGGCCGCCCCGCCCCCGACCCCGCCCCTCGCCGGGGCGGGGAGAAGGACAGGAATTAGGCATCGCCGGCGGCAAAGCCGCCGGCGATGCCTAATTCCTGTCGATAAATTGTCGACGGGCCAAAATCCCGGATGCACCCCGCCGCTGCCGCTTGCCAGTCCAACCTGCCAGGTTTTGACCGGCCGGACCATTCGGGAGCGCGGTACAATGGCCGCCATGAGTCTCTATCCAGAAGTTGAAGCGCTCGTCGCCAACTATCCCGACCTGCGCAGCGTGGCGGCCGAGGCGCAGCATGCCTGTGATTTGCTGATCCACTGCTTTCAAAGCGGCGGCAAGCTGCTGGCCTGCGGCAATGGCGGCAGCGCCGCAGATTGCGAGCATCTCGTCGGTGAATTGATGAAGAGCTACCTGGGACCCCGCCCACTGCCAGCGGCGCAGCAGGCGGCGCTGTTGGCCGGCGCGGCGGACGGCGCCTACCTGGCCAGGCACTTGCAGGCCGCGCTGCCAGCCATCGCGCTGGTCAGCCAGGTGGGCCTGCTGACCGCCGTGGCCAACGATATGGGCGCAGACCTGGTGTTTGCCCAGCAGGTGCAGGGCTATGGCCGGCCGGGCGATGTGCTAGTGGCCATCAGCACCTCGGGCAATTCGCGCAACGTGCTGCTGGCGGCCCAGACCGCGCGCGCGCTGGGAGTATCCACGCTGGGGGTGACTGGCCGAGGCGGCGCGCTGCGCGGCGTGTGCGACGTCACTATTTGTGTGCCGCAAGACAAAACGGCAGTCATTCAAGAGCGACATCTGGCGTTCTATCACGCCCTGTGCGCCGTGGTTGAGCGGGTGTCGTTTGGGCCTAATGAGAGGAGCGAATGATGAAATTTGGAATTCACAATCCATCCTGGCTGTATGGCAGCAACCCATATGAGGCCTTCGAAGGCTTGAAGCGCAAAGCACTTGCCGCCGAAACACAAGGCTTCACCTGGTTCTCGGTTATGGACCACCTGATCCAGATTCAAAATGTCGGCCAGGCGGATGAGCCATTCATGGAGGGCTGGACGGTGCTCTCGGCCCTGGCCGCCGTCACCAGCAAACTGCGGCTGGGAACGCTGGTGTCATCAGTCGCCTACCGCAACCCGGCGCTGCTGGCCAAAATGGCGGCCACCGTGGATGTGATCAGCCGGGGCCGCGTCACACTCGGCATCGGCGGCGGCTGGAACGAGATGGAATATCGCCAATACGGCTGGGATTTTCCGGAGAAGCCGGCGGTGCGCATCGGTCAGATGGAAGAGGCCATTCGCATTGCACTGGCCATGTGGCAAGAGCCGCGCGCCACCTTTCACGGGCGCTATTTCCATATTGAGGATGCCATCCTGGAGCCCAAGCCCGTGCAAAAGCCGCACCCGCCCGTGATGATTGGCGGCGGCGGCGAGCAGCTCACCCTGCGCGCCGTCGCGCGTCTGGGCGATGCCACCAATCTGTTCGGGCCGCCCCAGATGGTGGCCCACAAGCTGGCCGTGCTGCGCCGGCATTGTGAAACGGAGCAGCGCGACTATGCCGCCATCGAAAAGACCAACCTCACCAGCCTGCTGCTGGCGCGCGACGAGGCCGCCCTCAAAGCCAGGCGCGCGCAACTGGGCCTGCCGGATGAGTTTCGCGGCTACGCGCTGACGGTCGCGCAGACGGTGGACCTGGTGGGCGCCTTCCAACAAGCTGGCTCGCAGATGTTCATAACCAGCTTTTTCAAGAATGATCCCGAAACCCAGGCGCTGCTGGCCAGCGACGTCATGCCGCACTTTAGCGCATAGGAGCACAGCACGATGGCATCCGCCGATCTACCACCGGACATCACCGCCGAAACCAGCCTCATGCAGCAACTGCGCGGTTTCGTGGTCACCCAGGCCATGCACGCCGCGGCCGAGCTGGGTGTCATGGACATCCTGGCCGGCGGACCCAAGACCGTCAGCGAGATCGCCAGCGAGGCCGGCGCGCACGAGCTGGCGCTGCGCCGGCTGCTGCGCTTTCTGACCGCCACCGACCTGCTGACCGAGGACCCCGGCGGCCGGTTTGCGCCGACTGCCCTGGGCGCGCTGCTGCGGGCAGACCATCCTCAATCCATCAAGGCCTGGGCCGTGGTCTTTGGCTCACCCCAGTTTTGGCAGCCGTGGGGCCAGCTCACCCAAACCATTCGCACCGGGCAGCCCGGCTTCAACCTGGCCTTTGGCGAACCGCATTTCACGTTTCTCAGCCAACACCCGGACGATGCCGCCGCCTTCAACGCCGCCATGACCAGCGGCACCCGCAGCCACATGGGCGCCATCCTGAACGCCTATGATTTTTCTGGTTTTGCGCGCATCGTGGACGTGGGCGGCGGCCAGGGCGGACTGCTGCGCGCCATCCTCGAGCGTTGCCCCGCGGCCCACGGCGTGCTATTCGACATGCCCTCCACCATACCGGGCGAGCTGAACGGATCAGCAGTGGCGGACCGCTGCGAGTTCAGCGGCGGCGATATGTTTCAAGCCGTCCCCATGGCCGGCGACGCCTATGTGCTCAAATGGATTCTGCATGACTGGAGCGACGCCGAGGGCATCCAGCTCCTGCGCAATATTCGGCAGTCGATCCGGACGGATGGCAAGCTGATCGTTATCGAGCGTCTCATTGGCCCGCTGAACCAGCCCGACCCGGTGAAATGGGGCGACATGATGATGCTGGTGATGCTGACCGGCCGCGAACGGACCGAAGTGGAATTCCGCGACATGTTCGCGGCGGCCGGTTTCAAACTGACGCGCGTCGCGCCGGCGGGGGAGTTCGAGGTCATTGAAGGCGAGCCGGTGTAGCACACGGCGGCTCAAATGGAAGGTGAATTGTATCTATCACGGTAAGGACTGGACCACTGATGCCTTCCTCCTGCACCACCGCCATTGCTCTGTCGAACATCGCTTT
>JAYTFQ010000605.1:0-4883 GCA_043734225.1 Anaerolineales bacterium
GCTTGCGCTAAGATTTCCCCCCGGTCCTGGCGGACCGAATTATGTAACATAATCGCGGGGGATTGACACCCCGTGAATCCCTATGTTATTCTGGCCGACGTTTTGGCACCGGGGTGAACCAGCGTGGATCAGCGATATTGGCTCGGGTTTAATCGGATTAAAGGCGTTGGCGCCATTCGCTTTCGGCGCCTGCTGGATTTTTTCGGCGATTTGCAGAGCGCGTGGAACGCGCCGGCCGACGCCCTGCGCGACGCTGGGCTGGACCGGCGCGCCATCGAAAACTTGTTCGCTGCCCGCGCCCGGAACGATTTGGACGACGAACTGCGCCGGCTGGAGCGGAGCGGGGCGCGCCTGCTGACGTGGGACGACCCGGCCTACCCGCGCAACCTGCTGAACATCGCCCAGCCGCCGCCGGTGCTGTTCGTCAAGGGCGAGCTGCTGCCGGCCGATGAGTGGGCGGTGGCGCTGGTGGGCACCCGCGATGCGACGCTATACGGCCGGGAAGTGGCCCGCGAGCTGGCCGGGGGTTTGGCGGCCAGCGGTGTGACGGTGGTGAGCGGGCTGGCGCGCGGGGTGGATGTAGCCGCTCACCGGGCCGCGCTGGAAGCCGGCGGCCGGACCATCGCCGTGTTGGGCTCGGGGGTCGACAGAATCTACCCGGCAGAGCACGCCGGGGTGGCTGAGGCGATTGCCAAAGCCGGGGCCGTGGTCAGCGATTACGCCCTGGGCACCCCAC
Organism: Anaerolineales bacterium; assembly: GCA_043734225.1. Classification (GTDB taxonomy): domain Bacteria; phylum Chloroflexota; class Anaerolineae; order Anaerolineales; family UBA6663; genus JAYTFQ01. The sequence goes on from JAYTFQ010000605.1 coordinate 737, forward strand.
CCGATGCCGCAAATTTCCCGCCGCGCAATCGGATCATCAGCGGGCTGTCTAAGGGCGTGGTGGTTGTGGAGGCGGGCGAGGTGAGTGGGGCTCTGATCACCACCGATTTTGCCGCCGAGCAGGGCCGCGATGTTTTCGCCGTGCCGGGCAACATCCACAATCGCACTTCGGCGGGAACCAACAAGCTCATCCAGCAGGGCGCCAAGATGGTCACCGGTGTGGCCGACATCCTGGAAGAGCTGAACCTGTCACTGGTGACTGAGCAGCGCACCGCCCGCGCTGCTCTGCCGGCGGATGCCACCGAGCAGCGCCTGCTGGCCTGCCTGTCGGCCGAGCCGGTGCACATTGATGAGCTGGGCGCGCAGATGGGGCTGCCCATCTCGCAGGTGTCCGGGGCGCTGGCCATGATGGAGCTGAAAGGTCTGGTGCGCCAGGTGGGCGGCATGAACTACGTGGTGGCCAAGGAAACGCGGGCCAGTTATACGGTGGACTAAGGCTTGAGATTGGATTTGTAATGGCTGTCGAGGCGGTACCTGATCACTACTATGCCGTTATCATGGCCGGCGGCGGCGGCACCCGGCTGTGGCCGCTGTCGCGGCGCGAGCGGCCCAAGCAGTCGCTGCGGCTGCTGGGCGGGCAGACCATGTTCGAGACGGCCGTGGCGCGGGTGGAGCCGCTGTTTTCGCCCGAGCGCATCCTGGTGGTCACCTCTGAGCGTTATGCCGCCGACCTGCAGCAGCAGTGCCCGCAATTGCCGGCGGCCAACTACATTTTGGAGCCGGCGGCGCGCGGCACCGCGCCGGCCATCGCCCTGGCGGTGCGCGAGCTGCGCCGGCGCGACCCGCAGGCCGTGATGGCCTGCCTGACGGCGGACCATTTCATCGCAAACGAGGCGCGCTTCCGCGAACTGCTGTTGGCTGCGCGCGCGCTGGCCCTGCAGGATTTCCTGGTGACGCTAGGCATCGCGCCGACCGCGCCCGCCACCGGTTTTGGCTACATCCAGCGCGGCGCCGCGCTGGGCCAGTTTGGCGGCTTTGCAGCCTTTCGCGCCAAGCGCTTCAAGGAAAAGCCGGCCGCCGCGGAGGCCGCCGCGCTGGTGGCGGATGGCCAGCACTCGTGGAACTCCGGCATGTTCGTCTGGCGTGTGGCGCGCATCTGGGACGAATTTCAGCGCCAGATGCCCACACTGGCGGAAGCGGTGCAGGACCCAGCCGGCGACGCCATCCCAGCGGCCGATTGGGAGCAGGTGCCCAACATCACGATCGATTACGGGATCATGGAAGGCGCGCAGGATGTGGCCGTCATCCCGGCGGATGGGTTGGGCTGGAGCGATATCGGCACCTGGGAGGCGCTGTTGGATGTTTTGGAGCGCGACACGGCGGGAAACGTGGTGGTGGGGGCTGACCATGTCAGCCTGGATACGTCCGACACGCTGATCCATACCGTCACCCACTCCGGCCGCAAGCGGCTGATTGCCACGGTGGGTGTTTCGGATTTAGTAATTGTCGATACGGATGATGTGCTGTTGGTGTGCCGCCGCGACCGCTCGCAAGAGGTCAAGGCGCTCGTCGACCAATTGAAAAAGACCCTCAAAGGTCAAGGTTATTTGTGATGGGAAGTGTGATGGAAGCTTATTGTGTAAAGTGCAAGGCCAAACGTGAAATGCTCGACCCGCAGCCGGTGTTCACCGCCACTGGCATGCCGGCCACCGCCGGCCGCTGCCCGGTGTGCGGCACCAAGCTGTTTCGGATGGGCGAAACGGAGGCGCATGCCGGCCTGCCGCGCCCTGAACGCACCGCCGCCAAACGCGCCACCAAGAAGGCCAAGGGCAAGGAGCCGGTTAAACGCCACGGCAAGCTGGTCATCGTCGAGTCGCCGGCCAAGGCCAAGACGGTCGGCCGCTTCCTTGGCAAAGGCTACACCGTGCGCGCCTCGGTCGGCCACATTCGCGATCTGCTGCGCTCGACGCTGTCGGTGGATGTCGATCACGATTTCACGCCCAAATACCGGGTGCCGAACGAAAAGCGCGAGGTGGTGAAGGCCCTCAAGGCCGAAGCCGCCCAGGCCACCGATATCTATCTGGCGACCGACCCGGACCGCGAGGGCGAGGCCATTGCCTGGCACCTGCTGGAGGCGGCCGAGATCGAGCCGGCGCGCGCCCGGCGGGTAGTCTTTCACGAGATCACCAAACCGGCGATTGAGGAAGCCTTCGCGCACCCGCGCGACATCGCCATGGACCTGGTAAACGCCCAGCAGGCGCGGCGCATCCTGGACCGGCTGGTGGGTTATTCACTTAGCCCGCTGCTGTGGGCTAAGGTGCGCGGGCGCTTGTCGGCCGGGCGGGTGCAGTCGGTGGCGGTGCGGCTGATTGTGGACCGTGAGCGCCAGATCGACGCCTTCGTGCCGTCCGAGTACTGGAGCATCGAGGCCGAGCTGAAAAAGGCGGCCGGCAACGGGGCGCACAAGCCGGATACCTTCCGCGCCCGGCTGGTGAAGATCGCCGAGGATGAAGTGGGCACCGGCGAAGCCAGCCGGCTGAAGACCGAGGCCGATGTGCAGGCAATTCTGGCCGACCTGAAGGCCGCCAGTTATGTGGTGGCGCGCGTCAAGATCGGCGAGCGCAAACGCAGCCCGTCCGCGCCGTTCACCACCAGCACGCTGCAGCAAGATGCCTCGCGCCGGCTGGGCTTTACCGCCAAGCGCACCATGGCCACTGCCCAGCAGCTTTATGAAGGCGTGGAGATCGGCGAAGACCAGGTGACCGGCCTGATTACCTACATGCGTACCGACAGCACCAACGTCTCAACTATTGCCCAGACCGAGGCGCGCGACTTCGTCACCCAGCGCTTCGGCGCCGATTATCTGCCGGCCGAGCCGCCCCAATACAAAACACGCGCCAAGGGCGCGCAGGAAGCGCACGAGGCCATCCGGCCGACAACGGTGGCGCGCGAGCCCAAGCCGCTGGCCGACTATTTGACCAAGGACCAGCTTAAGCTGTACACGCTGATCTGGCAGCGCTTTGTGGCCAGCCAGATGGCGCCGGCGGTCTTCGACACGATTTCGGTGGAGATTGGCGCGCAGGGCCAGGCGCGCGCCTACCTGTTCCGCGTGTCCGGCTCGGTCATGAAGTTTGCCGGTTTTCTGGCCATTTACGAGGAAGCGCGCGACGAAGACGCCGTGCGCGACGAAGAAGACGAGACGCCCAGCCTGCCGCCGCTGACCGCAGACGAGGCGCTGGCCCTGGTGCAGGCGCTGCCCGAGCAGCACTTCACCCAGCCGCCGCCGCGCTATTCCGAGGCCAGCCTGGTGAAGGCGCTGGAGGAATACGGCATCGGCCGGCCCTCCACCTATGCGCCGACCATCTCCACCATCCAGCAGCGCGGCTACGTGCTGCGCGAAGACAAGCGCCTGGCGCCGACCGAGACCGGCCTGATCGTCAACGACCTGCTGGTGGATCACTTTCCCGAGATCGTGGACCTGAACTTCACCGCCAACATGGAGTTGGAGCTGGACCAGATCGCCGACGGCGAGCGCGAGTGGGTGGGGGTGCTGCGCGAATTCTGGGAACCGTTTGCGGTGCAAGTGAAAAACGCCGAGACCGACATGCCCCAGGTGAACACCGGCCCGGAGTATGTGGGCCGCGACTGCCCGGAGACCGGCCACCCGCTGATCATCCGCTGGGGCCGGTATGGCAAGTTTATCGGCTGCTCCGACTTCCCCAAGTGCCGCTACACCGAACCGTGGCTGGAGAAGATCGGCGTGTTCTGCCCCAAGGACCACGGCGACCTGGTGGAGCGCAAGACGCGCAAGGGGCGCGTGTTTTATGGCTGCGCCAACTACCCCACTTGCGACTTTACGTCGTGGAAGCGGCCGCTGCCCCAGCCTTGCTCGAACTGCGGCGGCCTGCTGGTGGTGGCCAACAAGAACTTCGCCCAGTGCCTGGTGTGCGAGAACCAGTTTCCGCTGGATGCGCTGACGACCACTGAGCCGGAGACGGTGCCAGAGCCCGCTTAGCGCTGGAATCTTTGGAATGCAACTAGGGGCGCCGGACAGAACATTGTTATGTCCGGCGCCGCTTTTTGTTTATGTCTGGTCTGCTATCAAATGCCGGCCGAATGAGATATCGCGAAGCGGGCCGACAGTCGTC
>JAYTFQ010000606.1:0-5278 GCA_043734225.1 Anaerolineales bacterium
ACCGGCGCGATCAGGCTGGCGCTGCCGGTGACTCCGTTGAGATAGGAGAAGAGCAGCACCAACGCCGCGACCAGCAGGAAGGTGGGTGACAGGGACGGCATGCGGATCAGCGCCGCGCTCAGGGCATCTTGACCACGATGTCGCAGATGACGTTGGCGGCCTGGTCGCCGCGGTCGGCGGCGTTGCTGACATGCCGATAGACCTCGCGCAGCTTGAGCATCTCGACCACATGCTGCAGGTCTTGCGGGCCGCTGAAGAGCGCGGCAATCGCCTCGCGATAGACGTCTTCAACCCGGTTTTCGAGCGCCTTGGCGCGTTGGGCATGGTCATTGGCCACACTCGGGTGCGCTTCCAGCCGTTGCACCGCCAGGTTCAACTCGTACGCGGCGTCGCGCAGCAGCGAGGCGATGCGATGCAGGTAAGAGGTGGCCTCGACTTTGAGGATCTCCATTTCGACGACGGTGCTGTAGGCATAGTCCAGCACATCATCGATGGTCCGCGACAGGGCAAAGATGTCTTCGCGATCAATCGGCGTGACGAAGGTCTGATTCAGCTCGGCAATGAGGATGCGCCGGACTTCATCCGCCTCCTTCTCGATGTCGGTCACCTGTCGGGCGATTTCGGGATCGTGGCTTTGCATATACAGGATCAGGCCATCCATGCCGCGCAGGGTCAATTCGGATTGCTCGCATAACAGCCTGAGGAACGGGTTTTGCCGCTTCTTAAACAATCCACGGATTCGATTCATGTTGGTTCCCTGTGACACCAGCCGCGCCAGAAACGTCGAGCGGTTGCAGCAATTGAACTGTGTGGGAGCTTGCGGCCGGCCAACCCATCATGGCTGGTTTACGGCCGCCTGTCTGGCGCGAAAATGGGTCGGCGCCATCATACCTTGATTGAGGCAGGTTTGAAATAACGGAAGGGGATTTGCGGCGGGCTTTTCCAAAGTCGCGCCGCGCGACTGACCCGCAAAGGGCGCTTCGCAGAGTCGCGGAACGCGATCAAGCCGGGAAAACACCAAGCCCGTCTGCGCGAGCTGGGATCAAGCGGCTCGCCGGCCAAAATTCGCAGAGGCAATTGGCCGGGTGGGTTCATTCGCAGCCGGTGGTCGCTTTTCGACTCCCGGGCCCTCACAGGGGGGTAGGTTTTTTGATAACCGGCGACTGCATCCACCAGCCCCGCCCGTGGCTTCCGGTCTACGACCGGATGCGCCCCGGGCTACACAGGTGCGCCGGCTGTCGCCGGCTAGAGCGTCTATACGACCGATTTAGCCGGTGATAGCCGGCGCAGCGACTAGCCCGTGGTGCACAATTGTCCCCGCAGCGCAGGGGAGTGGGATGCCCCTTCCGTTGGGGCCAAACCACGGGCGAGGCCGGGCGTGCCGGCGCGTCTTTGCGAAAGACCTACCCCCTGTGAGGCGCCCGTGCCCCCTCGCCCCCTCGCCTCCTGCCTTGCGCCGCTTCATTTACCGCTTCCCGAAGGGGACCGCTCCCGAAGGAGACTGCTTTGAAACAGGGAATGGGTGACCACACCCAACTGAATCCTGTGGGTGCTCCCCCGCGCTCCCGCGCTCCCCTGCCTCCTGCCTTGCGCCGCTTCATTTGCCGCTTTCCGCCGCTTGCGCCGCTTGCGCCGCTCCCGAAGGGGACCTCTTCAAAACAGGTAGGGGGCCTGTGGCCTAGCCCGCGAGCCGGCGCCGGATGGCCAGCGCCCCCAGGCCGAGGGCGGCCAGCGACGCCAGGCTCAGCACCAGCAGGTCCAGCCCTAGCTCGTCGTTGGCGCCATAGAAGACGGCCATCTGCAAGGCGTGAACGCCATACGACAGCGGGTCGAACACGGCCACGGCCTGCAGCCAGGCCGGCTGAAAGGCCAGCACGCCGATGCCGCCGGCCAGAAAGAACAGGTAGAAGGCGATGATGATGGAGCCGGTGGTAACAGGCTGGATGCGCTGGGCGGCGGCGCCCAGCGCCACGCCCAGGCCGGTGCCCAGAAAGGCCACCAGCGCCAGGATGAGGATAGTGGCCGGCCACGCGCCGGGCGCCGGGCGGGTCCAATCCAGCGCGGCGCCCAGCCCCAGCACCACCAGGCCCAGCCCCAGGGTGATGGTGACGCCGGCCAGCACCTTGCCCAGGATGATCACCCCCGGCGGCGTGGGCGACAACAGCATTTCCTTGATGGTGCGGCTTTCCCACTCGCGCGCCGTGGCCACCGCGCTGGTCACCAGGCCGTTGAGCAGCATCAGCAGCACCAGCAGCGGCAGCACGCTGAACTGGAAGAACTGCACGTCGTGGGCGCGCAGGTCGGTTTCGACCAGGCTGATCTTGATCGGGTTGGCGTCGCCCTGCGCGGCGTAATACTGGGTGATGGCATCCGGCACGGCCCGGCGGATGTCGTTGGTAAAGTCCAGGTTGAGGTTGTTCAGCTGCACATCCACCGGGGCCAGGTTGCGGGCAGCCACGCGCTGGCTGAAGTCGGCCGGGATGGTGACGATGGCGGCCACGCGCAGGTTATCCAGCAGGGACTGGGCCTCGGCGGGCGTGGCGTCGGTCAGCCGGAAGACGTTGGCGGTGTGGATGATGCGCGCCATCTGCTGGCCGGCCGGGCCGGGGTCGAGCGTGACCAGCGCCACCGGGTTGCGCCCAACGGCGGAGACGCCCACCGCCTGCACCAGCAGAAAGCCGACCACCGGGAAGAAGGAGGCGGCCAGGGTGGCGCGGTTGCGCCAGGCCACGGCCAGGTCTTTGCGGTAAATGGCCCACAGGCTGCGCAGAAGTGAAGTGAGCATGGTCATTGCCTAGCTGGCCAAACTGCTGCGGCGCAGCACCAGGGCGGTGAGCCCGAGCAGCGCGGCGGCGTAGCCGACCAGCACCAGCGCGTTCAGGCCAACGCCGAGCGTGTTCAGGTTGAAGTTGTGAAAGGCGTGCTGCTGCAGCACGATGGCGTAGTAGACCGGGAAGGCCTGAGCAATGCCTTCCAGCAGCGGCACATGCTGAAAGGAGATCGGCCCAAACGCGCCGCTGAGGAAGAACAGCGGTAGGCTGGTGCCAAAGGCCAGCGGCAAGAAGGCCTGGCGCTTTTTGAGCAGCGTGCCCAGCAGCGCGCCGAAGGCCACGAAGATAATGATGGTCAGGCTTGTGAAGAGCAGCAGCTCGCCCCAGTGCAGCGGCACCACCCCGACCACAAAGATGAGCACCAGCAGCAGCACCGCCGCCGAGCCCAGCCCCAGCAGGAACGCGCCCAGCATTTGCCCGGCGCTGATGGCCCAGCGGCTGGCGGGCGAGAGCAGCAGCTCCTTGATGGTGCCGTTCTCCCATTCGCGGGCGGTGGCCGTGCCGGCCTGCAGCAGCCCGCCGACCATCAGCGCCACCACCAGGATCGAGACGGTCAGATAGGGGATGTAGTCGGTGTCCCGCGGCCACACATCGCGCTCGGCGGCGGTGATGGTCACCAGCCGCGGAAAGGCCTTGGCGTAGAACGCGGTGATGGCGAGCGGCACCGCCCGGCGGACGTCGTTGGTGAAGTCGGTGTTGAGGTTGTTGATCTTCACCTGCACCACCACCGGCTGGTTCGCCTGGATCTGCGTGTCGAAGTCGGCCGGCAGGGTGATGACGGCCACGATCTTGCCGGCCTGCAGCAGCGCCTGGGCCTGGGCGGCGCTGGCGGTTTGCAGGCGGAACGAGTGCGCCCCGGCCATGGCGGTGTAGAACTGCTGGGCCAGCGGACCGGTGTCGTTCATCACCACCGCGGTGGGCGCCAGGCTGCCGCTGAGCGCGAACAGGCTGAGCAAGATCAGGAAGTTCAGCGGCAGAAAAAGCGTCAGGATGGTGCTGACGCGCTCGGTGAGGGCGGTGCGGATGTCCTTGCGGGCCACGGCCCACACCACGCGCAAATCGGAGCGGAGTTGAGTGAGCATGGCGGCCTAGTCCCGCAGCGCCTTGCCGGTCAGCCGCAGGAAGATCTCTTCCAGCGCCGGCTCGTGGATGGTCAGGTCGCGCAGCTCGCTGGCTTGTGACACCAGGTTGACGATTTGCGGCACGACGTGCTCGGCGCCGGTGGTGGCGATGGTCAGGTGCGCGCCGGTCTGCTGCACGCGGGTGACCCCGGGCAGGGCGCGCAGCGCGTCGGCGCTGGGCACGGGCTGGGCGGTCTCGATCTCCAGTACCCGCCCCCCATAGGTCAGCTTGAGGTGGGCGGGCGTGTCCACCGCGATGAGCTTGCCATGGTCGAGGATGGCAATGCGCTCGCACAGGGCTTCGGCCTCTTCCAGCACATTTGTGGTCACCAGGACCGTTTTGCCTTGGTCGCGCAGGGCCAGGATGTAGTCCCAGATGGCGCGGCGGGCCTGCACGTCCACGCCCAGGGTGGGCTCGTCCAGATACACCAGCTTGGGGTCGTGCAGCAGCGCGCGGCCCAGGGCCAGGCGGCGCTTCATGCCGCCGGAGAAGGTGTTGACGGCCGAATCCTTGCGGTCGACCAACTGCACCAGCTCAAGCATGGCGGTGATGCGCTGCTTCTTGTCGCGCGCCGGCAGGCCAAACAGCTCGGCGTGAAAATCCATGTTGGCCCAGGCGGACAACTCCTCGTACAGCGCCGTCTCCTGCGGCACCGCGCCCAGGAGCTGGCGCACCTGGCGCGTCTGGCGGCGCACGTCAAAGCCGAGCACCTTGACCTGGCCGCTGGTGGGCGTGCTCAGCCCGGCGAGCATGTTGATGGTGGTGGTTTTGCCGGAGCCGTTGGGCCCCAGCAGGCCAAAGATCTCGCCGCGCTGCACGGTTAGCGACAGGTGATCGACGGCGGTGAATTTCCCGTAGGTTTTGGTCAGCTCGAGCATCTCGATGGCGGGGCCTGCGGCGGCGGGCGGGATGGAGAGGGTGGTCATTTTTCCTGGCGGCTGATTGAACAACGCGCGTATCGATTAAGTGTCAGGCAATTTAGGCCAAAGAGTGGAGGGTGTCAAGCCAGGCCAGGCGAGCGACTGGAATTCGCGCCTGCGCGGACGAAGAGGGCTGGCGAATGGAATTCGCGCCTGAGGGCCTGCGGCCGGTCGTCCGCCTGCGCGGACGAAGAGGGCTAGCGACTGGAATTCGCGCCTGGTGGCCTGCGGCCGGTCGTCATGCTCCCTGCGTTTTGCTTCGGGAGTGCTGCGCACCTGCGCGGACGAAAGACCCGCTCAGCCTATAGGCATCGTCCGCGCAGGTTATACGGAGTTGGCAATGGGCACCTTCTGTTTTGCCGGCCAAGCGGGCGTCGGCTGCGCGGTGGACGAGAGCGGCATGTG